>JAMOAF010000536.1 GCA_023621895.1 Planctomycetota bacterium | reverse complement strand
GAACAAGACGCCGCAGATGATGGCCGACGTCCTGCAATACTGCGTCGACAACAGACTGCCGTTCGACACGTATTGGGTCGATGCCGGCTGGTACGGCGCGCCGCACGAGGACGAGTTGTATTCCAACTGCGGTCCGAACTGGTGGAAGTACGTCGGCGACTGGCGGGTCAATACGACCACGCATCCGACCGGCGACCTGTTGCCGATCGCAAGCGCGGTCCACAACGCCGGGTTGAAATTCCTGCTCTGGTTTGAGCCGGAGCGGATGACCGATTCCGCGCCGATTCTGAAGACGCATCCGGAGTACCGGCACGGGCAGCTCGTCGACTACGGCAATCCCGAGGCGCTCCGATGGATCCAGGACACGGTCTACGGAATCATCGCGAAGCACAAGATCGATGTCTACCGCCAGGATTTCAACATGGACCCCGGCCCCGTCTGGCACGGCATGGATGCGGCCGACCGCGCCGGAATCGCCGAGGCGAAGCACATCACCGGGATGTACAAATTCCTGGATGAGATGCGGGCGCGATTCCCGGATATTCTCCAGGAGAACTGTTCGTCCGGCGGACGACGCATCGATGTGGAAATGATTTCGCGGGCCCACACGTACTGCCGCAGCGACTACTACATCGGACGCAAGCCGGGCGATACCGCGTTTATCCTGGGACAGAATGCGACGCTCAACCTGATGCCCTATTTGCCGTTCCAGGGATGCGAATTCAACTGCGTGCCGGTCGGCGACGATTACGCGGCGCTGAGCATCATCTCTTCAGGGACTGTCATCACGCCGTCCGATTTCGACGGCGGGATCATCCGGCGCAAGATAACCGACAGCGAGACGGCCTGGTTCAAGAAGGTCTTCGATGCCGCGATCCGCATGCGTCCGTTCTACATGGGCGACTTCTACCAACTGACGGACGAGACCGCCGCCGGCGACGACGCCTGGTGCGCGTGGCAATGCGACCGGCCGGACTTGAAGGCGGGATTCGCGATCATTTTCCGGCGGGGCGCCGCGGCGGAGGAATCCCGCACGTTCCAGCTCGGCGGAATCGAAACCGGCGCAAAGTACCAGGCGGAATTCTATGGCGGCCCGAAGAAGACCGTGGAAGGCTCGGAATTGGCGAATTGGGCAGTCGAACTTGCGCCGCGGTCGTTCCAGTTGGTTTTCTACCGGCAGCAGTAAGCGTGCGTTAACCGATTGGCTCTGGAGGAGTTCGCCGTGAAGGTGGAAGGGTCATGCCTTCTCACCACCTGAGCCCAACCGGTATGATCGGCGTCGCGCCGGCCGGCGGAATGACCGCATCGTATCGATTCAGGCCCAGCCCGATCTCGCCGGCCGCGTTGAGGAAGATGTGGTCGCTTTCCGGCGAGGCGCAGGGCTGGGTCACGAAGCAGACGGCGCCGCTCTGGTAGAGGACGTTCACGCCGCTGCCGTGACTGAAGGTGCGGAAGTGGGGCGGGTCCGGCGAGGGGGAGTCCGAGACGAGGGCGAAGTGGCTGCCGCCTTCGCTGCGCAAGGCGCGGAAGCGGCCGTTTTCCATGTAACCGTACGACATGCTGTAGCCACCGCCGAGACTCGCCAGCAGTTCTTCCAGTTCCCTGCCCTCGGGCATGGCCTGGATGTAATCGACCGTGGGGACGTCAAAACCCGGCCGCGCCGCGGCGGGCGAACTCGGGCAGAGGAGAACATGCAGGTCGGAGAGGTAGCCGTTGGTGCGGAGGATCGAGGCAAAGCCGCCGGCGACGCTCAACCGGCTATCCGGCGGCGCCGAAGGCATGAATCCCGCGAAGGCGTCGCCATATTGCGCCAGGCTCTGCCGCAGCAGCGCCAGGTTGTGGGCGCAGGCGTTGATCCGCGCCTCGTTCCTGCCCACCTGCAAGGCGGGAAAGAGCAGGAGCGACGCGGCGACGAGAATGCCGGCGGCGGCGGCCAGGTCGAACCAACTGAACCGGGAAGGATCGCCGCCGAGGCTCAGGTCCTCGCCCAGATCGTGCAGGCAACCGGCGGGGGCCGGGCGCTCGTTGCGCGGGGACTTCAACTCTTCGGCCCTGGCGGCCACGAATTGGCAGGTCCGCTCGGCGAGTTGGGGAGGGGGGGCGTCGCCCTGGCGAGTCCGCTCGAGCGGGTGGATCAACTCGCGAAGTTGTGCCAACTCCCTCCGCAGGTTTTCATCGCGGGAAAGCTGTTTTCGCAGGTTCTGTTGCTCGTCGTCTTCCAACGCGCCGAGGAGATAACCGAGTAGTTGCTCTGGGATGTTTTCAGCCATGTGCCGCAATATCGAGATGGGTCAAAGAGGGTTGCAGTCGCCGAATCGCCGCGTGCAGGCGGCTCTTTACTGTTCCGACGGGAATCTCCAGGGCTTCCGCCGCCTCGCGGTACTTCAGGCCCTGGTAATAGACCAGGATCAGGACTTCCTTGAGTGACTCGGGTAACCGCTCGACCGCCAGGCGGACCTCCTCGCCCACCTCGGCCGTCTCGATATGTTCGTCGGGCGACGGCGTGTCGCCGCCCAACAACTCGATCAGCGAGCCGCCTTCGTCATCCTGATCACCGGCTCGAAAAGCGCGATCCAGGCTGGTTATCTGGTGGCGCCGGTTGCGGCGCTGCGCATCGATGGCCTGGTTCGTTGCAACCGTGTACAGCCAGGGGCGCACGGCGCGCCCCGGCTCGAAGTATTGACACTTCATATGGACCTGGAGGAAAGTCGCCTGGAACGCATCTTCGGCCATATCGGCATCGCCGAGGTACCGCCGGAGATAATTGAACAACTCGCGCTCATAACGGCACACCAGCTCCTCAAAAGCTGCGCGATCACTCCCGCTCCGGTAGGCGAGCAACAAATCCTCATCGGACCACTCGGCATAAGGAATGGAGTGTGATGCGCTTGGCTGCATGGTTTCGATCGTGCTCGTCATTTTAGGTACGGACGGTCGTCGGGAACGGTTCGCCGCGCTCTTCCCGCTCGGGGGCTCGCACGGAGCAATCGGCCGTTGCCGCCGCCAACCTCTCCTCTTCCATTCTAACAGGTTCACGAAGAACGTAACCATCCACGGGGGGTACCCCCCCTCGCGCCCCGTCGCTCCGCGTACCGGCGAATCGGGGCATTGGCCTGGCGGCTGCCAAACCACAAGAGTAGAGCTGCAACTGGCGTGCCAATCGGAAAAAGCCGGAAAAGTGGAATCCGGCGGGCGCCAGGCTCGACTTACCTAAGCCGTTACGGCGCCATGATTTGCCAACACATCTCCAAGACAACAGTCCGCTCGTCAGAGGGGGAGACTGGCTGCCAAATCTTGAAAAACTTGGATTGTAGAATCTACAGCTCGGGTCAATCAGCCGCGAAAAACCGCTGGCAAGTGGTTGCGATATGGGACGCGGCTTTACCTGTCCCTGGGCACCATCCGCTCGACCTGGCCGCAGTAGCGGGCGAGGCTGTCGCGGTGCGACTGGACGAAATCGGCCAGGTCGGTTCGCGCTTGCTTCAGCGAGTCGGCCGGCGAGGCGTACAGCCGGTGGTAGTATTCTTTCCGCAAGGTGACATACGTCGCCCAGAGCGCGATCCGCTGAAGCCGCTCCTCGACGGCGGGGGCTTTTTCGCAATTCTTTACGCCGGCAGCGAAGCGGGCGGCGGCTTCCCGCAGTTTCTGCACGCTGTCCGCGTCGTTCCGCTCGGCGCTCAGCACGGCGGCCACGGTGGAGAGGCAGTCTCGGGCCGCCGCCGCGCAGTCGCCGTAGGATTGCTCGTCATAATGCCGCTCGAGCTGCGCCACGTCTTGCGACGGATCCCACAGCAGCCTGGCCTTCAAGTACTGATTCCACCCGTTCGGCAGTTGCAGAGGGCAAGGCTCGACGCCGATCGATCCGCTCAGGCCCAGTTCGTGGTAGTAGCGCAAGTCTGCTGCAATCACTCCGGGGCGCATGTAGAAGTACGAGGGCCGGCCGGCGGCATTGTCCGACCAGTGGTAGTAATCGAGGATCAGGATCGGTCCGGAAAACAGCCTGCGCCAAGCCAAGAGGATCGGCTCCCAACCGCTGTCCGTAACGGGCCAGACTGCCTTGTTGCGAGGGAACTCCATGACCGTCTTCTCGCCGCCCGAAACGGAGCGGATGGGCTGGCGGTAGGGGCGGGTGATGGGAGCGAACCAAAGGACCAGGTTGCCCAGGGAGGCGTCGGGCAGGACTTCCCGCGGCGGAAAGACGGTGTCGAAATAGGCGATCAGCGAGACCTTCTTCTCCGGCCACCTCTGGTGGACCTTTGCCGCGAGTTGATTGACGTAGCTGACGTAGTTGTCCGTCGCCGTCTGCCTGCTGCACGCCTCGCACTCGCACCAGTTGTTGAGAATGTCGTCGGCTCGGACATCGAGAATGTCGATTGCCGGGCAGTCCTCGATCGACTTGATCGCCGCCGCCACGAGCATCTCCACGGCCTCTTGGTTTGAAAGGCAAGGTTCCACGTTCGACAGGTACCATGGATCTTTGCCGCGGGGGAGGGCCCGCTTGCCGCCGAGCATGGCGAGATACTGGAAATTGGCCGGATCCTTGTGCCAGTCGGGGTCCAATCCCATCCGCAGGGCGAAGTCGTGATGCGTGCCCTTCATCAGGAGCATCCCGCGCTGCTCAAACCCCTTGGGAGGGAGACCGTCCTTGGGCGCGAGGACGAAATTCATCCGCGTCTTGGCCATCCAGTCAACGGTTTGCTCGCCGCCGCCCTCGTCATAGATGCGCATCCCGCGAAGGTCGAACGCGGGGGTGAACACGCGGTCGATTCGAGGGACACGGAGCGTGGGGTTGCGCGGCAGAATCTCGCCCTGCTCGCCCGGCTCGAGCCACGCCGCGCCGAGCGTTTCGAGCAGCGTGTAGACGGCGTAGAGCACCGCGCGGTCGGTGTTGCCGGTGAGAAGCACCCGTTCGCTGCCGGTCTTGATGGCGAAACGGTCGCACTCCAGGCCATTTCGAGGCGGCGCGAGCCTGGCCGTTTCCAGAACGATCGCGGAGCCGGCTTCCGGCGCCCGAGGGCGGATCGCCAGTTCGGCGCCTGATATCTTGCGAAGATATCGCTGCAATTCCGACGCGGCGAAGTTGACGACCTCGGAGGCGTCCGCCGATTTGACAATCGCGGCCCTCGCCGCGCCCTGCTCAACGAGCGGGACATCGCCCGCAGCGCTTGACGGGCCGCCGATTGCCAATCCGAGCAGCAGCGCGCAGAACCGCGCCGGCCTGCGCCAACGGTCAGCCGCCATGATGGTTCCCTCCGCTGGAGACTGGGGTATGTTTACGCCGCGGGATGAATCGCAAATCTGGCTGATTGCCGCTCAGTCTTCGGGCAGCAGGTACTCCATGGGGATTCTCCGCACGACCTCCTCCATGCAGGTCACGCCCTGGGCCACTTTCAGCAAGGCTCCGTGGCGCAGGTCGAGCATCCCCTGGCGAACGGCCATGTCGCTGATCTCCCGCGCGCGCCGCCGTTCGACGATCATCTGGCGGATTTCCGTGGTCGCGCGAAGGACTTCGACCACGCCGGTCCGGTTGGTGAATCCGGTGTGGTGGCAGTGGTCGCAGCCGGGCGAGGAGTAGAGGTATTCGCCCTGGCCGGGCTCGAGGAGATGTTTGATGTCTTTGAAAGTCTCCGGGGCGGCGCTCAAATCGAACGACATGCGGCACTCTTCGCAGAGCGTGCGAACGAGCCGCTGCGAGACGACGCCGATCAGGCAGGTCGAGAGGAAATAGGGGACGACATCCAGGGCGAGCATGCTGTCGACCGCCCCGGCGGCAATCGGAGCATGGAGGGTGGCGAAGACCAACTGGCCGCTGTTGGCCGCCCGGACCGCCGTCTCGGCGGTGATCGGATCGCGGATCTCGCCGACCATGATCACGTCGGGCGACTGGCGGAGGACGCTGGTCAGGAGTTCGGGGAATCCGAGCCGGATTTTTGGGTTGACCTGGGACTGTCGGACGCCTTCGAGAACGTACTCGATGGGGTCCTCGATCGTATTGATCTTGCGCGTGCCGTCGTTGAGATACTGTAGGCAGCTATAGAGCGTGGTCGTCTTGCCCGCCCCGGCCGGCCCGGTGACGAGGATCAGCCCGCTCGGCCGCGTGAGCAGGCTCATCATGATATCGAGGCTCTTGCGATGGAACCCCAGGTTCTCCAGCTCCATCAGGCCGATGCTGCTATCGAGCAGGCGGATCGCCATGTCTTCGCCGTAGAGGGTGGGGATCGTGCTCACGCGGACGTCGAGTTTCTTGCCGTTTTCCATCGGGTACAGCCATCGCCCGTCCGCGGGCCGGCGCCGCTGGGCCACGTCCATTCCGGCACTCGCCTTGACGTGGTTGATGAAATGGCGGCCGGCCGACGCGACGATCGCCGCGACGCACTTGTACGTGCCGAGGTGGCGGACCGATACGGCGACGCTGTTCTCGTGGGCGGTGAGGAAGATGTCGCTCGCCGGCAGCGCGGCGGCGTAGTCAAACAGTTGCCGGACGGCCATCTCCACCGACATCTCGTCGAGATTCATCCCGTCCAGCGGGCATACCGGCAGTTCGCTGGTCATCCTGCCGCTCCTTGAACGAGCTTCATCGCTTCTGCTTGATTGGCGGCCAAGTTCAAGACCCGGTCCAATCGCATCACCTTGAAGGTTTCCATGACGGTGTAGGGAACCGAATGAATCACGAATTGCCCTCCCGCGTCGCAGAACCGCTTGTGCTGGACGACTAGCCAACTCATGCCGGCCGAGTCGATTTGCTCGGCGTTCGCAAGGTTCAACAACACCGCAGTCTTGTATCCCCGATCCTTGAGCAACTCGGCAAGCAACTCCGACTGTTCGGCCAGCGCGGCCATGGAAACGGCGCCCTGGACTCCCACGTGGAGGATCGGGCCATCGTCGGAAAGCACGTTCAATTCCATCAGGGGTCTCCCGTCGAGCCGCCGAGGTTGGGTTCGCCAAAACATTATGGCACAAACGGGAACAAATGCTATAGGGCGCGCCCCGACGGCATGAGCGCGGGCGGCACAGTTATGAGAATCAGCCTCCCCCTGGTTCCCAAGCTGGAGCTTGGGAACCAGGGGAAACGCGGGGGCAACGAGGTGAGGAAGGGAATGAGATTCGGGCCAGCCGGCGCTGCCAAGCTGGAGCGTGGGAACCAGGGGAAACGCCAGGGGGCAACGAAGTCAGGGCGACGGATTTTGAAAAACCCAAAACGGCCACTCCCCTCCGGATAGCGGTCCTTTCGCAGCGGCGATTGGCTGCCGAAAGGCTCAACCAACGGCGGGGCGGGGTCAGCCTTCCAGATCGTATTCCTTCAACTTCTTTCGAAGCGTGTTGCGGTTGATGCCGAGCCGCGCGGCCGCCTTGATCTGGACGTTGTCGCATCGGGCCATGACCTGGGCGATCACTTCGCGTTCCACTCCGTTGACGATTCTCGCGTGCAGATTTTCGCCGTCGGGCCCCGCGCTGTCCAACCCGTATTCGACCAGTTCGGCGGCAAACGTGCGAAGATCAACGGGCTTGTGGCGCCCGATGCTGGGCCGTTTCTGGCCCCGCACGGCCTCGGGCAGCAGGTCCAGCGTGAGTTCATCGCCGGGGGCGAGGACGACGGCCCGCTCGATATAGTTCTGTAGTTCGCGGACATTGCCCGGCCAGGAGTAGGCCATCAGCGACTCCATGGCGCTTCGCTCGACGTGAGGGACATGGCGGCCGTTCGCTTCGTTGTAGATTTTGAGGAAGTGGCCGACCAACTCGGGGATGTCTTCGCGCCGCTGGCGGAGCGGGGGCAGATAGATCGTGATCACGTTGAGACGGTAGTAGAGGTCTTCGCGAAAGCGTTGGGCCTCGACCTCTTCGACGAGGTCGCGGTTGCTGGCGGCAATCACGCGGGTGTCGACGCGGATTGTCTGCGTGTCGCCGACGCGTTCGAACTCGTGCTCCTGGAGGACGCGGAGCAGTTTGACCTGAAGCTTGGCCGTCGTCGAGTTGATCTCGTCGAGAAAGACGCTGCCGGTGTGGGCCGCTTCGAAGCGGCCGGTTCGATTCGTCACGGCGCCGGTGAACGCGCCGCGAACATGGCCGAACAGCTCGCTTTCGAGGAGGTTTTCGGCCAGCGCCCCGCAATTGACGCGAATGAACGGGCCGCTGCCGCGGTGGCTGAGCGCATGGATCGCCTTGGCGATCAGCTCCTTTCCCGTGCCGGTCTCACCGAGCAGCAGGACCGAGGCGTTCGAGCGTGCGACCTGGCGCGTCAGCCGGTAGACCTCCTGCATCGCCGGGCCCGAGCCGATTAGGCCCGGAATCGGAGGCCCCGTCTCTTCGCGGTCTCGCCGAAAAACAACTTGGCTCATGGTTCGGGCTGCGGGGCGCCCTGCTGTTGCTCAGGGGCCTTCGATTGCTGCGACAGTTTCCAGGGCGTTTCCAGGCAATTCAAGATCGCAGCCAGCACTTGCCGGGAAGCCTCGTCAAGGTTCTCGCCTTGATTGTAGCGATCGTACTGGAGGAGGATTTCGCTTGATGTGAGCAGAACCCCGCCCTTGCCTACGTTGTCCCAAAGGGCTTCGACGGCCGCCTTGCGCCGCTCAAGGGGCTGCGTCGAGCGGCTTGCCAGGTCGATCAGGGCCTTCTGCGCCTCGGGCGTTTGCGAATTGGCGAGGATTGCCATCGCCTGCTCGGCCAGTTGGGGCTGGAACAGGGCCTGGTAGACTGGATCGATCTGGCGGGGGAGGTGGAATACCTCGTGGCCGGCGCTCCAATCGGCGATCCACTGCATTGCCTTGGCCGCCCGCTCGAGTCGCTGCGATGCTTCAACCCGTTGACCGGCCAGGGCGCGGACTCGGCCCACCTGCCAGGCGACGACCTCCTGGGAGTGGGGGCGAGAAAACGCGGCTGCCAGCTTGTCGCGCTCCGCCGCGCGCTCCGCGCGGGACAGCTCTCCGTCGCGCGCCAAAATGCCGACGGGGAGCCGGGCGGTCCGGTTGTCGTGGCGAAGCTGCTGGAGAAAGAGGTCGACCGCCGGCCGCTCAAGCCCCAGGTCGATCAGCGCCAACTCGTAGTCGGCCGACCGCAGGGCCAGGTCGATCAGTTCCCGCCCGGAGCGGGCCGTCTCGACCACGAAACCAATCGCGGCGAGGTAGCCCGCGATGCGTTGCGACTCGGCCGTGCTCGGGCCGGCCACCAGGGCCGCGCGCCGGCCTTGCGAGGAGGCGAAGAAAACGGCGGCGTCGGTGACGCTTGCGGAGCCCGGAAACGGCGCCCGCGGATCGAGCCGGACGATCGCCTCGAGGGCGGCAAAACGGACCCGGGCATCGCCGTGGCGGACCGCCTTGACGAGCGGCGTCCCCTCGGGATCGCCCATCAGCACACCGAGCATGTCTCCACGCTCGCCGAGAATTTGCACCGCGGCAATCGCCGCTCCCGGCATGTCGTTTTCGAGAGCGTGGAGGAGCACCTGTTCGACCGTCTTCAGTCCGGCGGCGGCGGCGATCCCGGCCGGCGAGTCGGCCTCGATCGCGAGCGGCTGGCCGAGGCCGGCCTTCCGAGCGGCGCTCTCGAGGGTCGTCACCAGGTAGAACAACCGCACCTGGTCGTCGGCCGGGGCCACGCGGTGGGCACCGGCCGCCAGGCGCGCGGCACGCGCCAGCCGCGCGTCGTCCAGAGGCCGCGGCTCGGCCAGCGGCCGGGCCGCCGCCGCATCCCACGTCCAGAACGTCACGTTGCCGTCGAGGTCCTCACGGAGGTTCCGCCGCCCGGCCAGGTAGTCGCGGGCCTCGCGGAGCAGCATCGCCGCCGCGTCCGCCGGGCTGGGAACCTCGATGCCGAGCGTCGCCAGCGCGCGGGTTGCCATCGTGCGGACTTGAGGGTCTTCCTCCGGATCGAGGGCCGAGGCCAGGTAGAAGGGCATGAACTGCCGGGCTGGCAGGCCGGCCAGGGTCTGGATCGCGCTGGCGCGGAGGTTTGCGTCCGGGCTTTCGAGCGCGGCCACCAGGGGCGCGGCGGCCGACATTCCGAACCGGACCAACGCGGCGCGGATCATGTCGCGCTGGCCGGCTCTCGCCGGGTCGGCCAGGGCGCCCATGAGCACCGGCAGCGAGGCCTTGCCCCCTTCGAGCAGGCCCTGCATCGCAGCGCGTCGCTTCGCCGCGTCGGCGTCGGAAAGTCCGTCAACCAATCCTGCCAAGCGGGCCGCATCCTGCCGGACGGTTTTGGCCGCGTCGAGGACGGCATCGGCAAGCTGTTTTCCCTCCGGCGCCAACTCGGGCCGCCCGGCCAATTCGACGAACACGGGCGCGCCGAGTTGAGCGTGGAGCGAGACCAACTGGTCTTGGTCGAGATTGGCGGCGAGGACTTCGGAAAGGAACCGCTTGGCCAGATCCGGCCGGTCGAATCCGGCCAGGATTTTTGCCGCCCGGACCTTCTCGGCGGGCGTCGCCGGACCGGTTGCCAGGATCGCCGCCACACCCGGACTGTCTGGCGCGACGGGCGCGGGCTCCGCGGGCTCCGCGGGCTGCACGGGCGCTGGCGCTGCGGCCGCGGGGGCTGCGGGGGGGCGTGCCGCGGGGGGGCGTGCCGCGGGGGCGTGTGCTGCGGGGGC
>JAMOAF010000215.1 GCA_023621895.1 Planctomycetota bacterium | reverse complement strand
TGTCGTCCTCGATGATCCCGTCGAGCACCTTGGTCGTGTAGCTCCGCAGCTCCCAGCAGATGCTTTCGCGATCGCCGCCCTCGCCGGCCGTGGTGATGATGAACAGCATCGACTGCCGCCGGGAGCCGGTCGCCGTATCGAGCACGTCGTAGAGGTCTCGCGTCTTGTGCGCGTGCATCTCGTCGACAATCGCACCGTGCAAGTGCAGGCCATCCAGGGTATCCGCATCCGCGCCGAGCGGCCGGTAGATCGAGTCGCCGTAAAGCATGTTGTCGCGGAGGATCGTGACCACGTCGCGGAGGACAGACTTGCGGACCATCCGCTTGGCCTCCTCGTGGACGATCTTCGCCTGGTCGCGCTTCGTCGCGGCCGTGTAGACCTCCGCCCCCGGCTCGTCGTCGAAAATAAAGAGCTTCAAGCCGATGCCGGCCGCCGTCGTAGACTTGCCGTTCTTCCGCGCAACCTCCTCGTAAGCGATCCTGAATCGCCTGGTCCCGTCGGCGTTCTTCCAGCCGAAGATGCTGCCGATAATGAAACACTGCCACGGCTCCAGATGCAAATTCGACCCGGCCCATTCGCCCTTGGAGTGTTTCAAGCACTCGATGAACCGGATCGACGCCTCGGCTTCGTCGGCGTCGAACCAGATCCCGCGCCCGCCGCCCGTCTCGATGTCGCGGACGTGACGCTCGGCCGCCTGGCGCACGTACCGGCAGGCGACGATCTTGCCCGATCGCACGCCCTCGACGTAGGCGGCGAACCGTTCCATCGGCTCAGCCTGCGAGGCGTCCGGCAGTAGCTCGACCGTCTCCATCAATTGCGTCCCATCCGCTCCTGGAGGAGTGTCAGCAACGGGTCTCGCTGCTCATCCGCCGCGTTGGCGATCGCCATCCCGGCCCTGGCCGACGGCGTCATGCCGAACTGGCGCGCGAGCTTGACCACACGCTCCCACGCCTTGTTTCGCACGCCGACGACCGGGTGCTGGATCACGTTCCCCTTGTCGGTGGTCGCGACGAATTTCACCTCGCCGTCCTTGGCTGCCGCCTCGACGATCTCGCCGGCCTCCAGGTACTCGGCCAGCGCGTCGCAGAGGAGGCCCAGCGCAACCGTGTCGAGCACCGTCAGCAACTTGGCGTCGATCAAGAGCGGCGCAATCTGCTTCCAGTGCTTGGCGGCCAGCCCCTTGACCCAGGCCGGCTTCCGGGCGCTCGCCACCGGCGCCTCCGGCTCGTTTTTTCGCCGATCCGGCCTGTACCTTCCCTGTCGCTTCAGCGTCTCCGTCGGCGTCGGCGTCGGTCCTCGTTTGCCCATCCTATCAATCCTCCTTACCCCCCCTATGGAAAAACTCGCCGAGAAACACGCGACGGGAGCGGGGTGGTCTCCCGTCGGCATAGGGTGAAGACTTGACCCCCCTACCGGGTGCCATGTAATTGCACCAGCCCAACTCACTCACCTCTCGCTGTCCGCCGCTGGTGGCACGCCTTGCACAGCGCCATGCAGTTGGCCTCGACCAACCGCAGGTCTGGCCTGTCCGCGACCTTGGCGATGTGGTGTACCTCGAGCGCTGGCGTGATCCGACCTCGCCGCTCGCAGTCCACGCACAGCGGATGCTCGGCCAGATACCACGCTCTGAACCTCTGCCACCTCTTATCGTACCCGCGCCTGGCCGCACTGGCTCGCTCCTGTTGCGTCGTTCGCACCTGCTTGGCATGTCGATCACATCTGCCTCTATCCACCAGTTCCCTGCATCCTGGCACGCTACACGGCCTCATTGGTCGGCGTGGCATATCACTCCTCGTATGCTGCGACCACATCCCATCGCCTGAATCCCTGCACTGTGCCATCGCCAGACGTGAGCGTGAACTCGATGTAGTAGGTGGTGCCCTCAACCACCGGTACGCTGCGTGGAATCGTCGCCTGATAGCGTCGCGGGGGTCCGGCCGCGTAAGATGCCGCATAGCTCGCCGCACCGCCTACGACGCTGCCAGAGCCGTCCTTGATAGCGACTGAGCCGACCGCATCAACGCCGATGAATGCACCCGTCGCCTCGTCGCACGGCTCTCGCCACTCAACCAGGTTGTCGCATCCGATGGCAATGGTATCAATCATGCGCAATGCTCCCGCTCATACGTGGCCGCACTCGCACCACGCCGGATATTCGTGATCGCACGGACAGCGAGCCTGA
>JAMOAF010000938.1 GCA_023621895.1 Planctomycetota bacterium | reverse complement strand
GTTGATCTGGGCCAGGGGAAGGGTCAGGTCACGGTCCCATCCCAGCGCGTTCCAAGCCAGGTCAAGGTGCGAGTCGATGATTCGGTTCATGATGGCTTCGAGGGTCAAAGCGGCTGACCGCTAATCGTCAGCGCGCAGCGGGCTTGGCGGCACTCCGATAGATCGATCGTGTATTGGTAGCCGAGCGGCTCGAGCACCCGGCGGTATAGTGCGTCGCAGTGGCGGCAGTAGTCGTGATAGGGCTCGATGTGCGTGAACTGGAGCAGCCGCGCCATCGAAGGGCAGCGGTGCATGGCGATGCGAAACTCGCCGGCCTCTTCGTCCAGCTCCATCGTGAAGTCCGCCGCCTCCTCGTTCAAGGTACGGCTCCAATAAATCCAGCAGCCGCGGAGGCCGTTCTGCTCGACCGCGCTTCTGAGGTTGCCGAGAAACCGGTCGGAGAGATGCTCCCAGAAGGCCTCGACCACCTCGCGGCCGCCCTGCGCTTCGAGAAACTTGAATAACTCGCTGTAAGCGGGGATGAATTCGGTGCAGGAAATCATGGGAATGGCTTTCAGCCGTCAGCTATCAGGAGTCAGGGGTTGGTGGTTGGTGGTTGGTGGTTGGTGGTTGGGCAACGATCAACAAGGATCGCCTTGGCATCGGCGCCGGAAGAAACGCTGGATGCCGCGGCCGGTCAAATCGTCGTACTCGACCAGTTCCGCGGCGAAAGGCGTTTGGTCGCAGATCGCCCGGTTGACGGTCTCGGTTGTTTCGCGAAAGAGCCTGGCCACCGGGTAGCCCCGCTGGCGCATGTGCTTGACCGCCGGGCATGCGTCCACCTCGATTCGCAATTCGTCCTCCGACAAGCTGAATCGGGCTGCGCCTCCTTCCAACTCGTAGATCGTGCGAAAATGTTCCGCCAGCGCGGCCAGCCCGCGAGTTTTGAGAGCCTCCGTCAGAGGTGCGTAGAACGTTCGGGCGAACTGCCAGAGGTACTGCCGCACGGCTTGTTCGCCGTATTTCTCGTGCAGATACTCGATTCCCACGCTCAGCGCGCCGTGAAAGTCCGGGTGAAGGTACTCGTTGTCGGCCGCCTGGCGGTGCATGATTTCGCGGGGCATGGGGAGTCGCCTTATCTGAGCCTTCAGCCGTCAGCGATCAGCGATCAGCCGGGATTTCCAGCGGCTTGCCGCGTTATGCGCTGCTCTTTGCTGACGGCTGAAAGCTGATGACTGAATGGGATTGTTTTTCTAGACGATTCGTGTCTCTTTCGATTCTCGTTTTCCGTCGGAGCCATCACCGGCTGTACGCCGCTGGTGACTGTCCGGGGCAGCGAAAAGCCGCTCCAGTTGCCCCAGCGCGGACTGGACCAGCTTTTCCGCGGAGCCGGGCTCGTAAAAGGTGCTGCCGGTGGTCGTTTCGTAACCGCCTTGGGCGAACGATTCGCGGGTGGGCAAGTAGCCGATGGCATCGTTGCACAGGCCGGCGACGATTGTATGCCGGGCCGGCGAGCGGCGCTTGATTTCCAGGCCAAGCCGGCAGAAGGCCTCGCCCGGCAGGCCCACGATCGCCGCATCGCCCAGCCGGATCACCATGACTTCCACCTCGTCCGGCTGGTTCTCGACGCGCGCCATCTCCAGCCGAAGCCGCGCGAAGTAGGCGTCGGGCAGGCCGTCGACCTGGCCTTGCGGAGGCCGCCTTTGGGCCTGTTCGAGAACATCTTCGCACCAGCGGCGCTCCTCGGGATCGATTCTCTGACGATCGAGCACCACCCGTTCCCGCGAGACGCGCAAGGGGCTGGCCTCGATCGGCGCGGCCGCGGAGAGAGCCTCGTTGGCCGCGTTGGCGAGGATCGAGCCGACGCGCTCGGCCATCGCGTAGCCGCGGCCCTGGGATCGGTCGCGGTAGTCGACGTGATTCACGTCGCCACAGCATCCGTTGAGAAACAGGCAGGTCGAGCCGCCGCCCAGAAAGCGGGCGACGGCTTCGGCCAGGTAGCCGGGGTAGTCCGCCGAGTAGAGCCAATTGTCGCCGGCGAGGATCGCCGGATGGAGGCCGAAGTTGACCAGGGCGGCGGTCCGCCGCTCGAATCGCGCCGCCAGGCAGACCAGTTCCTCATCGACCGGGCCCCACGGGCTGAGGATTTCCGCCGGATCGAAGCCCGGCTGAAGCGCCTCCCAGTTCATCCGGGTCGCGCCGTCGCGGCGCCGCAGCCGCCGATTGAAGGAGACCCGCGGCGCGGTGACCGAGCCGATTTCGAGCGCCGCCGCCTCCTCCATCCTCCGGCTGGCCTGGACGACGGCCGTGGCGGCTTTGCGGAGGAACCGCTCGATCGCCGCGGCGTACGGCGCCACCTCGGCCTCCATGCCGAGCATGCCGCTCGGGGCCGGCGCGCTGTGCGTGTGCGTGGCGTGGATCAAGACGTTTTCCGGCGGCAGGTCGCACTCGGCCGCGATCACCTCGCGGAGAAACGCGACATTCTGCCGATCGAGCATGCAGATGTCGAGCGCCAGCACGGCTGCCCGCTCGCTGGGCTTGCCGGCCAGGACGAGGGCTCGCGCCCGCAACGGGTCGTGCACGCCGCGAGCCGCATAGTCGCTGCGAAAGTTGCCCATCAAGGGCAGACCCGGCTCGGGAGTGAAGTCGACGCTGGCCACACCAACTTGCAGTGGAGACATGGCGGCATTTCAACGGGGAGGAAGAGATATTGACTGTCTACTACCTTAGCGGGCGGTGGCGGCGCGTGCCAGGGTTCGTTGGGGAGGAATCCTCACGCAAAGGCGCAAAGGCGCAAAGAGGGGGAAGGGCTGAAGCGCAAAGAGGGGGAAGGGGCAAAGGCGAGAAGAGGGGGGAGGGGCGAAGAGGGGGGGAGAGGATGGCTATCGAAAGGCCCGTAATCGGTAGAGCTGGAGGGCTTTTCGCCTTTGCGTGAGATTTCCGCGGGTGCGTGGCCCGCCCATTGGGTTTTGGTCATTGAACCTTGAACATTGAACCTTGTTCCTCTGCCGGGATATGTTGTGGCCTGGCCGCCGCGTGTATCATGGGGCCGGAACGCCGATGGTCTGTATTGCCGGCGGCGGCCCGGTTTACGGGGGGGGGACGGACACGGTGGGCCGGGCGGCGCTTGGGGCGGAGGATGGACGTTCTACTGAGTCTCTCACCCGATCGGAGGCAAGGCATGTTGACACCCACGATCCATGTGTCCGCTGGCTTGACAGCCGTGTTCGTCCGGAGAACGCTCCGGGCGGCGATTGGGCTCTTCGCCCTGTTGTTTCCTGCAATCGCCCCCTGCCAGGAGACGGCCGGGGCGGCGCTTTACAACGGCATCGTTCGCCCCAGCCCGTGGCCGCCGCGGCTCGACGCCTATCCGAGCGATCCGGTAAAGCCGCCCTACCTGGTCTCGCCGCCGGAGGTGATCGATATCGGCGTCGGCCGCCAGCTTTTCGTCGACGATTTTCTGATTGAAGAGACGACGCTCGCGCGGACCTGCCACCGGGCGGAATACTATGGGCAGAATCCGGTCCTCAAGCCGGATCGGCCCTGGGAGACGAGCACCGCGCCGAGCCCGACGGCGATGGTCTTCAGCGACGGGGTCTGGTACGATCCCGCGGAGCGGCTCTTCAAGATGTGGTACATGGCCGGCTATGTCGCCGGCACCGCCTACGCCACCTCGAAAGACGGCATCCGTTGGGAGAAACCGGAGCTCGACGTCGTACCGGGCACGAACCTCGTTCAAAAGGGGCGCCGCGACTCGGGCACCGTCTGGCTCGATCTTGCCGCCGATCCGAGCGAGCGCTACAAGATGGCCCTCTGGCAGTCGGGCGTGATGGTGCTTTCGATCTCGGCCGATGGAATCCATTGGCGCGAGGCGGCGCGGAGCGGATCGGTGGGCGACCGCACGACCTTCTTTTACAATCCGTTTCTCGGCCGCTGGGTGTTCAGCCTGCGGTATGGAGAAGGTTCGTTCGGCCGGGTACGGCGCTACTGGGAGGCCGAAGACTTTCTCCAAGGGGCCGGCTGGCAACCGGGCGACCCGGTGCGTTGGGTCGGGGCCGATCGCGCTGATCCGCGGCGCGACGATCTGAAGACGCCGCCCCAGTTGTACAATCTCGACTGCGTGGCCTATGAAAGCCTGCTGCTGGGATTGTTTTCGATCTGGCGCGGCCAGCCGCGCGACCGGGCCAAACCCAACGAGGTCTGCCTGGGCTTCAGCCGCGACGGCTTCCACTGGGATCGGCCCGACCGGCGGGCGTTTCTACCCGTCTCCGAGCACTACGGCGACTGGAACTGGGGCAACGTGCAGTCGGCCGGCGGCGGCTGCCTCGTCGTCGGCGACCGGCTCTACTTCTACGTCAGCGGCCGGGCGGGTATTCCCGGCAAGACCGACTCGGGCGTCTGCTCGACCGGACTGGCGTTTCTGCGCCGCGACGGATTTGCGTCGATGGATGCCGCCGGCAGCGCGGGAACCCTGACCACCCGGCCGCTGCGGTTCAGCGGGAAGCAGCTTTTCGTCAATGTGGACGCCGCCGGCGGCGAGTTGCGGGCGGAAGTCCTCGACGCCGAGGGGAAGGTGATTCCGCCATACACTCGTGAAAATTGCGCGCCGGTTCAATCCGACGGCACGATCGAGGCGGTGCGCTGGAAGGGGGCCGCCGACCTGGCGCCGGTCGGACGCAAACCGGTGCGGCTGCGGTTCACGCTCCGCGGCGGGCGGCTGTTCAGTTTTTGGGTCAGCCCGGAAGCGGATGGCCGCAGCAACGGCTACGTGGCCGCCGGCGGTCCGGGGTACACCGGGGTGACGGACACGGTGGGCGCCGGGGCGCTTTCCGGCAAATGAGCGGCGAACGATTCCGCGGAAAGTCCAATCACGAGTTGAAAGGCGCCGTATTCAACAGGGTCTTCGTTCACAGGGAGGCGCGGTATGCAATTCGATCACGTTGGCATCCCGACGTCGCGGCAGCAGCCGGGGATGACGTTTGTGGAAGCGACCCGGGTATGGATCACCGACGCGCAGAGCCACCCCTTCCGCGTGGAGTGGTTGCGGTATGAGGCAGACAGCCCGGTGACCGGCCCGCTCCGCGAGATGCCCCACGTGGGGTTCCGCGTCGACAGCGTGGAGGAGATTGGCCGCTTGAGCGCGGGGATGCGGGTCCTGCTGGAGCCGTTCGACGTGGGCTTCGCCGTGGCGGGATTCTTTCAAACGGCCGACGGCGCCTGCATTGAACTGGTCTGGTATCGCCCGGCAGACGCGTAATTGTCATGTTGGGGATGGTCCCCTCGTGTTCACCCCGCCTTGCACGGAGCTTGTCCCATGCTCAAAGGACTACTGAGAGTCTGCGCGCCCGGCGAATTGGACCTTTTGCACCGTGGGGCGCTGGAGGTCCTCGACCGGACCGGCTTGCGCATCCAGGGGGAGTTCTTGCTCCGCGCGCTGGCCGGCGCGGGATGCCGCGTGGACCTGGCCGCGCATCGGGCGTGGTTCCGGCCGGAGCTGGTCGAGCGGCAGATCGCGGCCCAGCGCGGCAGGTACACGATGGTCCGCTCGTCGCTCTGGTATCCGTTTTGCCGCAGCCTGCCGGACGACGACGTGGCCATGCCGGCCGAGTTCATCGTGGATTACGGCTACGCCACGCCCTGAATCTACGACCACGTGCAGCGGCGGTACCGGACGCCGACCGCCGAGGACCAGGTGGAAATGATCCGGCTGGGCAATGCCCTGCCGTGCGTCAAGGCGGTCAACGCGCCGCTGATTTGCGGCGAGTTCGACCCGCGGATCGAGACGATCGAATCGTCGCGGCTGCTGCTCTTGAACACGGACAAGCCCGGCTGGGTCGGCACGAGTTCAGCCGCGGAGGTCAAGTACCTGGCCGAGCTGGCCCGGCTGGCGGTGGGCAACAATCACCAGCGTTTGCGGACCGAGCCGCCGATTTTCGTGGCCGCCTATTGCACCACCTCGCCGCTGAAGATCGACAGCCGCTCGTGCGAGGTGCTGGAGGAGGCGCTCAAGCACGGCTTCCCGGTGAACTTCGCCCCGATGCCGATCCTCGGGGCCACCGCGCCGGTGACTCCCGCCGGGGCGGCGATCGTCGCCGCGGCGGAGATTCTCGGCTCGATCACCGCCGCGAGCCTGGTCAACCCGGACGTCTATTACTTCTCGACCAGCATTGCGGGCGAGATGGACATGAAGACGACCCGCATCTGCTACTCGACGCCGGCGGCGATCCTGACCGACGCGGTCCTGCACCAGCTTTTCCGCTACCGGTACGGCCTGGTCCACAACGTCGACCCGGGGTACGTGGAGGCCAAGGTCCCCGGCCTCGAGGCGGCGTTCATGAAGACGTATCGGCAAATGGCCTTCGGCTCGACGGTCAGCCTGCCGCTGCCGATCGGCGCCTTGGACAACGCGGCCGTCTTCTCTCCCACCCAGGCGATGATCGACCTGGAGATCAACGAAGCCATTTACAAGTTCGCGCGCGGAACCGAAGTCAATACGGAGACCTGCGCGGTGGACCTGATCAACGAGCTGGTGTTTTGCGAGCGGCGCACCTACCTGGAGAGCGAGCACACGCTGGCTCATTTCCGCGGCGTGGGGTGGCGCCCGAAGCTGCTGGATCGCACCACCTGCGACCACGCGCGGCCGACCGGCGGGGAAGACGAAAAGCTGCTGGCGGAGGCGGACCGTGCGTGGCGCAAGCTGGTTGCCGCCCAGGAGCCGCCGGCGATCGAGCCGGCGTTTGCCCGCGAAATCGAGCGGATCGTGGCCGCGGCGCGCAAGGAGTTGCGTGGCGGCTGAGCGGCGGCGAACAGCCGGCGCGCGAATGCTCGGCATAGGCCACCCACGCGCCCCGCGAGCGGACCTGATCTTCTCGCACGCCAGAGCGCAGGGACGAGGACGACTGCCTCCTCCAAACGCGTCGGCCGTTCCACGACATGGCTGCCGATCAACGGTTTTGTGCCGGCGAAGGGCCCTTTGTCTTGAAGTGGACCTCGACCGGCTCGAGCGGCACGCCGTCGGCGCTTTTGAACCCGTGAAACATCCGCGAGTTGAGCGAGAATCGATACTCGTGATCGGCCTTGAGCCGGACCGCCGCGGTCCAGACCCTCCGGCTTTCGTCGTAGGAAATCTGCCCGGTCGTCTCAGGAAGGCTTTCGCCCCAGCCGCACATCGACCACGACTTGTCGCGCATCGGCCGATCGAACTCGACGCGAATCCGGGATAGGGCCGGGTCGACCTCCTGGTCGCCGCTCTCGGGCGTCGTCGAGACGACTTTCGGCCGGCTGGCCGCCGCGGCCGCCTGCTCGGCGACGAACTTCTTGGCAAACCGATCGAAGAACTCGACAATCCGCGGCGCGAACTCGTCGAGCGTGGGGTAGTCGGTGCGGCTCTGCTCGTATTCTTCCAACAGTTCGGAGAGCTCCTCGACCCAGACGAATCCTCTCTGGTTCTGCCGCCCGACCTCGCGCTGCGCCGCCGCCCGGCCTTCGAACCGATCGAGGTAGCGGACGACCGACGCGCGAACGAGCGACTCGTAGAGCATCGTTTTCCACGCGCCGTAGGCTTGGCGCTGCATTGCATCCGCCACATGCGCGAAGATCGCTTCGCCGGGCGCGCGCAGAGGAGCCTCGTGCCGGTCGATGATCGCGTTGGCGTAGCTGTGGCAGAATTCGTGAATGATCGTATCGATCATCGTCGCGTCGAATGCCGGCTGGCCGGTCCAGTCGGTCTTCCAGACGCCCAGAATGCAGTAGTACTCCTCGCGGCCGCCGGGGCATTTCACATGGGGGCCATAGCACGACCCGCCGTTGACCAGGGCGGGAATCACGGCGAACCGCGCCTCGGGGCGCGCGCCGAAGAACTGGTCAAACCATTCCAGGTGCGCCTCCTCGCCGAGCAGCGTCTCCATGCGTTTCGCGGTCGTCTCGTACAACTCGCGGTGTTCTTCCAGGAACCGATCGAACCGGCTCTCTTTGACGAACTCGCTCAGATCGGCAAGGAACGTCTCGGCTGACTTTTCGCGCCAGCGGCCGTCGAGCCCCTCGGGGCGCGGCTCGAGCGGAAACCGCGGCCCCCACCCCTGGCCGGTCCGCATGTGGACGGCGATGCTCATGCAGGCGTCGAACGATACGCCGTATTTCGCGCGGAGGCCGGCAGCGCAGCGGATCGCCTCGTGTTGGCGGACCGGCTGGAAGTGGGTGTCGATGTCCTTCAGATAGCTCTTCACGCGGCCTTGGGAGTACTCGGGATTGCCGGCAAGGCGAAACACGATGCTCACCAGTTCCACCCGCGGGTCGACGCGAACCTCGACCGTGCGCTTCTCCGCCGGCCCCTTTTGCGGCTCTTGGCAATCCGACGGCGTCGCCAGTCCGGCAAAGATGATCAACAGGCAAAGCGGGGCGTTTCTGGTCATCGCAGATTCCTCAGCCACCGCCAGTATACAAACCGGGGCCCGCCAATCGAATCCCGCGCCCAAATAAGGGGGACGGTTTCCGGTCGGTGGGCCCCAGGGGTGGGCTTTCATGCCGCCTCAAATCTCTGCCCAGACTCCGTCCCAGGCCAACAGGCTCGCGTCGACGCCGCTGGTCGCGCGTTTGTCCGAACCGGCGGCCGAGTAGCCCTTGGTGAGCTCGAAGCCGAGCGACTCGTAGATCTGGTCGGCGGCCGAGGGCGCCAAGGGATTAGCCGGATTGGAATAGAACTTGGCGCGGACGCGGCCGTCCTCCATCGTCGCCGTGAGAAGGTCGTTCGTAACCGGCGGATTGGGCACGGCGTCGGAGTCGTGCATCTTGATGATGTCCACCTTGCCGTCGTCGGTAAGCGCGGTGGCGTGGATCGACTCGAAGCCGCGAAGCGTGATCGCATAGGCCGGCGTTGATGTCCCGCGCTCGGACATCCATGCCTTGGAGGGGCGGAGGCGGATTACGTCGGCCAGTTCCGAGTCGCTCAGCTCGGCGCGGTCGCGGCCTGATCCGCCTCGGGCGGTGACCAGCTCGAAGCCCTTGTAGGAATAGTCGATCCCTCCGCCGTGCGGGCTGGTGAAGCTGCCTTCGTCCTTGGTTGCGGTGAACAGGTCGTCGCTCGGCGTGCCGTAGAGGATCGCCGTGTCGACGCCGCCGAGGCCGTCGATTTCGACCGAGTCGAAGAACTTGGCCCGATGGTAGACGCCTCCGAGGTAGAGCCGCACGAGGTTCGTATCGTTGTCGAACGTTTTGACCTTGTTGGTTCTTTCATTGCCGTAGAGATACGCCCGGTCGTTTCCGCCGGCGCTGGCGTATCCGTGCATCGCGGTGACGTCCGTGGCCGTGACCGTGTAGGCGTTCTGCATCTGGAAGACGCCGTAATCCTCGGCGGCGGTCCAGACGTCGTCGCCCGCGGTGTCGTAAATCTGGACGCTGTCGATGATCGAGTCCGTTTCGACTCCCACGACCGAGACAAGGCCGGTGAAATCACCCAGGTCGGAGATCACAAAGAAGTCCTGGTCGGTTGAGCCCTTGATCTTCAATTGGGAAACGTCGGCGATGGGCAGCGTGATCGTCGCACGTGTGACGAGGTCCTGGCCGTCGAAGGGGGCGGTGTCTTCCTTGATCGAAAGGATCAGGTTGTCGCCGGACCGGGTGAGCTCGAAATAGTCCGGCATGCCGTTGTCGGCATACTGGCCGGCGTCGTATTCGGGGGCCAGGGGGTCCTCCAACGGCAACTCGGGGAAAACAACAGAGAGTTCGTACCGTGTGTCGCTGCGCGAAATCATCGTTCTGCCGCCGAACAAAGCCATCAGCGTCCCTCCGCCGAGCGAATCCCACACGGTGTCGACACCGTAGGTATCGTACAACTCATCCAGAAACGCTTCCGGCATCAGCACGGGCTGGAAATCCTCCAGGTCGCCGATCGTGCCGCCGCGAGAGAGCAGGTCGTGCAGCTGTTCTCTAACGAGATTCTGTTGCTCCGTAAGTTCCCATTGGGCCGGAAAGGCATAAACGCGCGAATCACGCCGTGAGATGAGTATATCACCGAACAGTTCGGCCATCGTGCCGGGCCCGAGCGAATCCCACACCGTGTCGACCCCATACGTATCGTACAACTCATCGAGGAACGCCTCCGGCATCAACACCGGCTGGAAATCCTCCAGCTCGTCGATCGTGCCGCCGCGCGAAAGCAGGGCGTGCAGACCATCGCGGACTTGGGCCTGCTGCGGCGTCAGCGAGTCGACCCAGGACGAGGATGGAACACTTTCCGCGGATGCCGCCAGGACCGTGACCGCCGGGTCGGTTTCCAGTTCGTCGAGCCCGCCGGCCGGTGAGACGGACAACAGGGCTCGCGTTTCCAGCGGCTCGAATCGAACCTGGCGAGCTTTCAGTCCTCGGGCTGGTCGCCTGCGCGAAATGGCATTTTGGATGGCGTTGCGAAACCACGTGTTCGTCTTCATTTTCTTCACCTCACGGTAGGTTGCCACCCCGCCATCTTCCATTCTGTTTGACCACGGGACGCGTGGCAATTAAATTACTACTTGTAAGTGGCTATGCCAGTTATCGTGCTTTTGCCGGGCAAGCCACACACCTCCAAAGAGCTAGACTTTCGAGCGATTTACTGACGCCCTATTGATTAGGGCCGATT
>JAMOAF010000083.1 GCA_023621895.1 Planctomycetota bacterium | reverse complement strand
CCATCGAGGCCACGCGCTGGTTTTCGCGCAGGATCGCCTCGTGGATTTCCCGCCGGTGTACGGGAATCTCGCTCGGCGCATCGATTCCCAGCCGGACCTTGTCCCCGCGAATATCGACAATCGTCACGACAATGTTGTCGCCAATAATGATGCTCTCGTCGCGCTGCCTCGACAACACTAGCATCGATGCCTCCTTCTTGACTTCTTGGGCGTCGAGAGCGCCACAAGCCGCTCGACTTCCCCTACTATCGGGTCTGCCCGCAAAAGGCGCGAAGCGGTCTCCGGCCGCGCGGACTCCTGCGAAATCCCCCTCGAACAGACCCCTGGCCCGAACCCTGCCGACCCGCCGTGCGCCTTGTGGCGTCCTCTTACCCCCAAACACGGTCGGTTGGCGCGGTTTCCATTTCAAGTAACGCTTCGGATGGCGGTGCGTCTTCATGCCGGCCGAGGGTTTACGGGCGGCGAAGAAGTGCACATCCCCATCGAGACGGTTTCAGTCCAAACAGACAGTACGAAGTACATATTGTCTATCGGGACAAACTAGACTGGATAAACAGGAAAACATGGTGGCAATGCGTACTTTGCGCGCTTCGGCGAGAACGCAGCGACTTCGGGTAGGGTGGTCCAACGCGGGCCATTTGTTCGGATGCCGAATTGCCGTCACACGTACCATCGGGGGCAGCGTCGGCATGGCCACGGCGGGAGCGGCGGCCCACCGGGATCGGCATTGAACGTTTGCGGCCCGCTCGCGGTGGGGCGGCGCTGCCGTTTTGGCCGTGTGGAATCGTCCGGTTCCTGGCGACCGCATTGCGGCTTCCAATCGCTTTGGGTTGGTCCGCTCTGCACCACCCTACCGCCTGCGTGGTGATTGGGCATTGGTGGGGCGGCGCTGCCGTTTTGGCCGTGTGGAATCGTCCGGTTCCCGGCCGACCGCATTGCGGCTTCCAATCGCTTTGGGTTGGTCCGCTCTGCACCACCCTACCGCTCCTTTTTTTCGTAAAGCAGCCAAACCCCTTGGCCGACGCGAGGGTCTTCGGCGCTGACCGCCCCTTTACCCATCACGGTGAAATCCTTCATGCCCGCGGTTTCCGCCCATTTCTGCATCTGTTCAGGGCGGCGGAGCTCGACGAATCGCTGCCATTTCTCCGCGTCTTCCCCGTGCGCCCTGGCCTGGCGCCCCTTGATCAGCTCGTCAGCAGCCCACTTCGGAAAACCGCTGCCGGCGCCGCCGCCGATGTAAGCCTTGCCTCCCGGGCGAAGGACGCGAGCCACTTCGCGTAACCCCTCGGCGGGATTCTCCCAAAAGAAGATCGATCCGCGGCTGATCACCAGGTCGACGGACCCATCGGGGAAAGGCATCTTTTCGGCCACTCCCACAACGGCCGACAACCGGTCTTCCAGCCCTTTCTCGCGAGCGGCCTGGAGTCCCTCCGACAGCGCCTCGGCATTCGGATCGAGCATCACCACGGCATTGCCCGTGGCCTCGATCAGCGGGATCGCCACCTGGCCTTTTCCCGCCCCCAGGTCGACCCAAAAACCCTTGCTCGGTTTGCAGTGCCGCAACGCGTCCTCGATCACGTAGGGATAGCGGCTCGGAAGCGATTGTTCACGGCTTAAGCCCGAGGGTGTTCCCGCTTTTTGCTCCGCGGGTCGAGCCGACCCAATCATCCCGAGGCAAACAAGCGCGGAAGCGACGGCAACTCTAAGGTGAAACACGATGCGGCTCTCCTGGCAGACAGCGCGGGGCCGGCAGGCCCGGCATGGGGGGGGTAGAACGGTTCGGGACGATTATAGCCCACCCGGGAGGCGCAAGGTAGCAACAGCGCGGCGATCCAGCCGATTCACCCGGCCTCTCCCACGCGGGCTCGTTCGAGGCGAACACCGTTTCCCGAATTCGCCGAGTGGTCCACCCGGCGAGATCGAGGTTGTCCAGCGCCGGCGATCGTTCCGCTCCGCGCGGATTACAGATAGTCGAGCAGCGTCATCTGGAAGGTCTGCGCCGTCGCCTTCATGCTGGCCTGTAGGGCGATCTGGCGGGCGGTCAGGTTGGAGATGACTTCAGCGAGGTCTGCGTCGTACTTGCTGGAAAGGACTTCGCGGAGATCGAGCTCCTCGGCATCCAGCCGCTGGCCGAGGACATCCAACCCCTGCTGCCTGACGCCCAACTCGGCGCGAGAGAAGTTCATTTGCAGAACACTCGCATCGAGCAGTTCGATTGACCGCTGGATCTGGGCCAGATCGTTGTCTTGGAGGGCCCGCTGGAGTCGCAGAAGCGCGGTAAACAGGCTCTTGGTCTCGGCCGGGTTGCAGTCGGTTCCGACCAGCGACGAGGCCGCACTATCGTGCGTCTGGGCGGATGCGCTGTCGGCGCCGTCTGGAATCAGGCCCAGGTCGATTGCCGCGGTGCTTGTTCCGATCCGCGAAACCTCCAGCACCGCGTCGCCGGCGCTCTGGTCGACCAGTTCGATGCCATTGCCATAGGCGGAAAGGCTTGCGCGGAGCATGCCGTCGGCATTCAGGGCATGGCTGTTGATCGCGTCGAGACAGTCGCCGATGGTTTGGCATCCGGCCAGGTCGATCTCGATTTCGACCCCGTCGCGGCGGCTGATGCGAAAAGCGGCGGTACCGGCCGCGGCGGCTCCCGCGCCCGCCACGCCGAAGCCATGGTTCAAGTCCGCCAGCCGGGTTTGGCGGTTGAATGTCCGCAGGCCGAGTTCGGTCGCGGTCGTGCCGCCGTTTTCGCCGATTGAGAAGTCGGCCCCACTCAGGCGCGAACGGATGTCGATGCCGGTCCGGCTGGAGTTGATCTCGGCGACAACCCCGGCTCCGCTGCCGTTGATCGCGTTCAGCAGGTCCTCGACGGTCTCCGCTTCATCGAAACGAATCGTGTAAGAGTGGCCACCGTTGGCAATCTGGATTCCGCTCACCCAATCGAAGTCGGTTCCGCTGCCATGCTCGGTGGCTTGAGCACGGGCGCCGAGCAGGTCGTCGAGCCGCGTCGTCGTGCGGAGGATGGGCGCAAGATCGCCGCCCACGACGGGGCCAAGGCCGGCGCCGCCGGGCGTGAGGATTCCCAATTCGCCGGCGGTTGTCCCCCGGCCGACTTCTCGGATCACCAGGTTGCCCGGCATGTCCTGGTTGAGTTGGATTCGCAGCCCCTTGGGGGTGATTTCCACGTCGAGTGTGCGGCCCTCGGGCGGATTGGCGCGGAGAAGCTCGGCCACGTCGCCGAGGGTTGCGGCCCTGCTGATGTCGATGATGCTTGTCGTCACGCCATCGGAGACGGCAAGGCTGCCGGCGCTGATCCCCTCGCCGCCGCGAAGGTCGGCCAGCCGGGTGCCGTAGGTGACCGCCGGGTCGAGATCGGCGCTGCCGCGGACCGGTTCGGAAAGGGCGCCGAAGACGTAGCTGCCGCTGGCGTTTGTCTCAAACAACAGATCGATGTCGGAATAGCTCAGCAGCGTCTTGTCGTTGCCGAGGTATTCGACCGTGTTGTCGCCGACCATTTGAAAGGGCCGGGCCGCGGTTGTGGAGCCGGCAAACAGGTACCGCCCGCGGAAATTCTGGTTGCCGGCGTCGACCAATTGCCTGATCGTCTCGGCAACCTCGATGGCCACAGCCGCGCGCTGCTGCTCGCTGGCCGTGGCCCCGATCGCGCCGATCGCCGCGCCGCGGGCTTCGGCGACCAGGTTGGAAATCTTCGACAGGGCGGTGTCGGTGGAAGTCAAAAACGACTGGTTTGTCGTCAGGTTGGCGCGAACCTGCGTTTTTCGTTCCAGCAGGCTCTGGAGGCTCATCACCCGGCCGGCGGCCACGGGGTCTTCTCCCGGCCGTTCGAACTTGCGTCCCGTGCTGAGTTGGATTTGCAGGCGCAGGAGATCCTTTTGATCGTCCTGGACCTGCTGGAGCAGGCGGGTGCGGACGAACTGGTCACTCACGCGCGTGGTTGGTATTCCGATAATATTCGACATCGGCCTCTATCTGATTCCCTCCTCCGGTCTCCCCTCTTACTTCCCAAGCTCCTGCCTGGAAAGCCGAACGCTGCCGATTCTCCTCACGCGCCTGGCAATCGGCGGAGCCTACAGGTCGACCAGCCGGTCCAGCATCTCCCGCAATGTGGCGACGTACTTGGCCGAGGCGTTGAAGGCGTGTTGGTAGGCCATCAGCTTGACGGCCTCCTCGTCGAGGCTGACGCCGCTGGTGGCCAGTTTCTGGCCGCGGAGCGTCTCCTCGAAAACCCGGTTTCCCTCCGCTTCGCTCGTGGCGATTGTCGATCCCTGGGCAAGGTCGCTTGCCAACCGATCGTAGAGCGAGCGGATCGAGGCGCCGCTGCGCCCAGCGAGGCCGCGGTCGGCCAGGTCGGCCAGCTCGACGGCGTTTTGCGTATCGGCGGCGATTCCGCCGCGGCTGGCGGCGAACTTTGAAGGGTCTGCTTTCAGGGCGGCGGTGACATTGATCGAAAGGGCGGAGAAACCTGAAAAAAAAGTGTTCAGCCCCAGCGCGGCGAGCACGCCGCTTGTGTCGTTGGCAAACGCAATCTGCTGGTCGGACCCGTCGCTCGTGATCCGCAGGCAGCGCGTGGCGGTGACTTCGGCCGAGATTCCGTCAATCGCGTCGAGTTGGCCGGCAAGGTCGGCCAAGGTCGTTTCCTTGCCGGCGCCGTTCAGGTCGACGTGGATGTCGGTCGTCTTCGTCAGTCCGGTGTTGCGGTTATACAGGATGATCTGGAAGGAGCCGCTCGCGGGCGTGAATTCCAGCCCCGCCTCGTTGAGCGCGGCGCCGGCCGCATCGACGGAGAATTCGCTCGTGAGCTGATCGTAACCGCTCAACCCCTGCCCGCCCGAAAACACCTTGTTGAATTCGAAGATCAGCGAGCGTGCAAAGACGTCGAGCTGGTCGAGGAAACCGCCGAGGACATTGTCGCGCGCGTGGACCAGGCCGGCCAACTCGCCGGAGGTGGCCATAAGTGGCGAGGCCGTCTCGGCGAGTTGGATTTCGGCGACCGCCAGTCCGCGATCAGCGTCCATGACGACCTCGACTTCGCGGCGGATTCCTTCGGAGACGAGAAAATCGCCCCCGGAGTAGACGACGACCTCGCCGCTTGGCTGCTGCTCGACGCGGATATCGATCAGCTTGGCCAGGTTCTCGAGGGCGACCATCCGCTGGTCGCGAAGCCCGACGGCGTCGCTTCGCGAGACATCTCCTCCCTCCGCCTCGGCGATCTTGATGTTCAGCGAGCGGATTTCCTCGGTCAGCTTGTTGATCCGCGCTCCGATGTCGCAGACACGCTGGTTCAAGCCCGCGCGGAGCGACTGGACCCGCCGAGCGACTCCCCGCACCTGCTCGGCGAACTGGTTTCCGGCGAGGACTGCCAGGTTGCGGATCGAGGCGTCCTCCGGCTGGTTGAGAATTTCCGCGATGCTCGCGAAGAACTTGTTGAGCGAAGTGCTCAAGTCGGCGTCGCCGAGTTCGTTGACAATGCCCTCAAGCTCCGCATACGTCTGCTCAACGACCTCGCTTCCGGCACGGTCGCTGGTGGCGCCGCGCAGCCGGGCTTCCAGGAAATGATCCACCTGCTGGATCACGGCTTGGACCTGCACGCCCAATCCCAGCAACAGCCCCCCGTGCCGCTGGGTCGGGGCGGGCGTGAGGACCACCTCCTCGCGAAGATAGCCGGGAGTGTTGGCATTGGCGATGTTCTGCCCGACCACCTGCATGGCGATCTGGTTCGCCTGCAATGAGTTAGCCGCCATTCGGATGGAACTGTAGAGCGACATGACGTTTCTCTTCGCAGACCCGCCAACTTCCGCATTCGCTTTAGGCCACCCGGTCAACCAGGGCGCCGCCTGTATCGCGCGGAACGTCCTTAGAGTAAGTCGGCCGCTTCTTTCCCCCGGTCGCAATTATCTCGATCATCTGCGACAGGTGGAGCAGCGTTCGCTGAACGACGACCCAATTGGTGAGACTGTGGTGCCGCAAAAGCCGGGTCTGGCCACTGACTAGCTTGACCTGTTCTCCCAGTTTGCGCCTTTTCCCAGGCGGGATCGCGTCGGTCAGCGATTCAATGCTGTCGCTTGGAAGGCCTTCCTGTTCGGCCTTTTGGAGCAGTTGGGCGCGGCGCTGAAGACACGTCTCAAGGTGATCGATGACCTGTTGCTCTTGGGCGGCCAGCGCGGCGAGGCCTTCCGTATCGACGCCGACCAGGCACTGGCGTTTGCGCGTCAGCACCTGGAGCGTCTCTCCCTGCACATTGGAAAGGTCCGTCAGGAAGCTGGCCAGTTCCGATTCCCAGGGTGTCTTCTCCGCGGCGTCTCTTGGCTTTTCCACTTCAGCTCCATTTTCGGCAGTCATGGTCTCGCTCTCTCCCTGATAATCCACGTTTGAATCGACTACCGCCGGCGGTTCGCGATTTCGGTAGAGGCTCGCCGTTCAGCTCCGTTGCATCGTAAACAGCTCATACATCGCATCGCTGTATTTTGCTCCGTCGGCATTGGCGATTTTCTCGGCCAGCACCTGGTCGAGTTGCTGGGAGAATATCTCCTCGGCGCGGCCGCCGTGGAAATAGGCCGGCTTGCCCACCGTCTTTCGCATGGCTTTGAGCAACTGCCCGAACAGCGTCTCGCCGACGAATGACCGGAACGCGCTTCGCGCCTGTTCGTCGCTTTCGCGGTTTTCGGTGGCCGCCGCTCCCGTCGGGAACGGCCGGGGGGCGCGGAGGGCCGCCGGCTGCCACGTGCTGGCCGAGTTGGAGATCACGTCCATCGGTTTCTTGCTCCGGTCGGTTTTGGGCGAGGCGATTGCTTGCGTGCTGGGCGTGTCCACCGGCGCGTTCGCTTTTTCCCCGGCGGGCGCGCTCGCCGTCCCGCCAGAAAGCCGGTATTGCCGCCGGCGGCGGGACCGCTCCCGCGGCGTCTATTCAAACACCAGTTCGCCCGTCAGCGCGCCGTTGGCGTTAACGAGCTTGATGATTTCAATGATGTCGGCGGCCGGCACGTTGATCGCATTCAGCGAGGTCACGAGCGATTTGAGTTTGGGGTTCTGCGGATCGGCCGGATCGACGGGGACAAACGGGCCGGCGCCCGCCGCTTCGCTGGTCTCGACCACGATGTTGCGATGAGCGATTGCGACGGGCGCGATCTCCACATCGCCGCTGATCACGATGCTGCCGGCTCGCTCGTTGATGACGACCCTTGCGGCCAAGGGCACGGACACCATGTCCAGTTCGAGGACTTGCCTGATGAAATGAACCGGATCGTCGAGGTACTGGCGCGGCACCTCGACCTCGATATTCACAGCGTCGATGGCCTTGGCAATCGGCCGCGAGCCGCTCTGGAAGAGCAGTTGCGGCCCGTTGATCATTTCCGACACCTCTTGGGCGACGCGAAATCCGGCGTATTGCGGCTTGAGGACCAGCGTGAGCTTGCCGTCGCGGACGTACCGGCAGGGGAATTCCTGCTCCAGTCGGCAGCCCGCGTGAATCTTGCCCTTGGTCCGCAGGTCGGTGGATTCGACGGTGATGTCGCCTTCGGCAATCGCAAACACCTCGCCGTTGGCCGAGGGGATGGGACCGAGCATGTAGGTGAGCACGAGCCGCCCGCCGGTCAGGTCGGCCGAGGACCCCACCGCGCTGACCACGCAATCGATCCGGTCTCCCTGGCGCGCGCCGGCGGGCGGGATCGTGGCCGAGACGTGCACCAGGGCGGCGTTCTTTGCGCTCTTGAGCTGGGCCAGATCGCCCGAGCCGACCGGAGTGCCCATGCGTTCCATGACGATGGCGAGGCTGCGAATCGTCGGCGAGAAGTTGCCGCTGTCTCCGGTCCCCTTCAGGCCGACAACCAGCCCCATGGCGTGAAGTGTGTTCTCCTCTTGCCCCTTGACGCGGCAGAGCGTTCCCACCTTGGGGCCGGCCGCGGCGGCCTGGATCAGCAGGCCGGCAAGCAGGATCGGCAATCCGACAATCGTGGTCTTGAAATGGCTGGCATGCATGGCGGGCAGACTTCCGTTTCGCCTGGTTTAGCGCTTCCGATCAGAACGGTTGGTAGCGGTCGAGAATTTGCAGGAACCAGCCGCGGCGATATCCGTCGCGGACGTGGCCGGCCTCGCGCTTGTAAATCCGCAGCGATGCCACGTCCTCGCTCAAGACAGTGTTGTTCGGCAGGATGTCCTCGGCGCGCACGATGCCGGTCAGCGACATTTCCCACTGCTCCTTGTTGGCCTGGATGAAGCGGCGCCCCTCGAGCACCAGGGTTCCGTTCGGGCGCACGTCGACAATCTCGCAGGCGATGCGGAATCGCATCGATTCGCGCGTCTGGAGTTCGCCCTCGGCGCGGTACTTGTTCTCCATTTTGCCGTCGATCTTCGGCGGTCCGCTGGATTGCGGGTCGGGCCGGACCGCCCACCCGTCGAAAACGATCCACTTGTCCAAGGCGAACTTGCCCTCGGCCTTCTTGCGCCGATCCATCTCGCCTTCGCTGATCACCTGGGCGGTCTCGTCGACCATCACGGTGACCAGGTCGTGGAGTTTCAGTTTCTTCGGCGGTTCCGGGGCAATGTAGGTGAACGAGACATCCGAGAGTTTCAGCGGGCCGCGCTGCCGGGGGTCGCCCAGCATGCTGGAACTCTGAGCCTGGGCTTGCGTCGCCGCAGCCAGGGCAAGGGCGAGGGCCGGCAGCACGGTCTTCCAGACGCCGCGGATCATTCTTCACTCCTCCTCCGGATGCGGCGATTTCGCGCCGGATGCGCGCGCCGCCACTCCGGTGGCCAGAACTTCGACTTCCCGGGTTCCGCTGACGTGCGCGAGATAGGATTTGCGATCGCTCGGCGATTCGACCATCACGAGCTCGCCGAGGGCGCCGTCGTCGCGTGCGCGGGCTTGTGTCCGCACGCGTATGCCGGCGGCCCTGACATATACGGTGACCACGTCGCCGCGCCGGACGAGCAGCGGGGCCTGAATCCAGGCACGCTCAATCGGCTTGCCGGGCGTCAGCGCGCGATTCGTCTCTTTGCCGACAACGTCCTCCACGCGTTCGACCAGCGCGGCGGGACTGTCCGCCCAACTGGCGCGCTGGACCTCGACGTCGGCCGCGCTGATCCGCGCAGCGCGCGGGAGCGGCCGGACCGGTACGACGGCTAGCGGCGGCAACCCGATGTCGGCGGTCACATCGAGGGCCTTTTCAGCACCGCCGACGGCAAGGATCGCTTTGAACCTCTGCCGCCCCTCGGCCGGTTCGCCCTTGCCGTGAAGAGTGACGGCGTCGGCGGCCGCGATCTGGCCAAGAGCGGCCTTGTCCAATTCGACATCGATCCGCCAGGGTTCGGCCGGATCGCCGAGATGTTCACGAATCGCTTCCTCAAGTCGCTTCTTCGCCGCCGCCGGCGCGGCGCCCGGCGCGATGGCCGGCTTTGCCGAGGATTGACTTCCACGGACCCGGACCGTCGCCGGTCCGCTAAGCGGATGGTTCACCAGGTCGATGCCGCGGAGCAGGAGCATGTCCTGGATTTCCCGCGCGGAGATGAATCGCTCCACTCCGGGCGGGGGCGCGGGAAACAGGCCGATCGACGCGAGGCGCTCTGCCTGGCCGGACGACTCGCAGCGCAGGTCGGCCAGCTCGCCGAGCGTGACGATCGCCCCTTTCGGCCGGCTTTCGGCCCGCAAGCGGATTTCCGCCGCGCTGGCAGCCGGCCGCGGCGCGAGGCACGCCGCCGCGGCCATCAGTAGAATCCAGGATGCTCCTGCCGGAGTGCGTTTCATGGTGCGTCTCTTCGCTCGCCCGTCGATCTTCATTGCGGGGGCCTAAATACGCCGCAGATTGGCGACCACCTGCATGATCTCGTCGCCCACCTGGACCGCTTGGGAATTCAGCTCAAATGCCCGTTGCGTGGTGATCAGATCGATCAGTTCGGCCACCGGTTCCACGTTGGAGGCTTCGAGGCTCCCCTGCCGGAGAACACCCATTCCCGACTCGCCGGGAGGCCCGTTGGTGGCCGGGCCAGAGGCGTCCGTCTCGGCCAACAGGTTCTCGCCCAGCCGCAAGAGGCCTTCCGGGTTGACGAATGTCGCCAGTTCAATCTCGCCAACCTGCGTCAACTGCTGGTTGCCGGGCTGCCGCACGCTGACTTGCCCCTGGGCGCTGATCACGATGTCGAGGGTGTCTTCGGGCAAGGAAATCGGCGGCTGCAAGAGCCTGCCGGTGCTGGCTGAGCCGAGCACCAGCTCGCCGTTGGCGTTGACGGAAAAGTTGCCGGCACGGGTGTACTGCATCTCGCTCGTGGCCGGATCGAGGACCGTGAAAAACCCCTGGCCCTCGATAGCCACGTCCAGGCTGCGATTGGTCGCTTTGAAGGCGCCTTGGCGGAGCTCCGCCTGGATGCTCGACACCTTGCTGCCAAGGCCGATGGAAGTCCCGGTCGCGGTATAGTTGCCGGTCGAGTCTTCCGCTCCGGGCAGCACCTCGTGGCGGTAGAATAGGTCTTCGAAATTCGGCCTCGATCGCTTGAACGCCGTCGTTTCAATGTTCGCCAGGTTGTTGGCAATCACGTCGAGCTTGGTCTCCATCGACGACATGCCCGCCGCCGCTGAATAGAGAGCTTGAAC
>JAMOAF010000292.1 GCA_023621895.1 Planctomycetota bacterium | reverse complement strand
AAAGGCTTCACCTGCCCCGACCACTGCGAAGCCACCTGGATCTATCCCGAAGGCTTCCTCGTCCACTACTCCACCAACTTCGGCAACTCCAGCGGCAGCGTGACGAGAATCTACGGCGACCAAGGGACGCTCGATCTGAGCAACACGCAGAAGCCCACCTATTCTTCGGCCGGGGCCATCAAGCCCAGCCCGCTGCCCAAAGCGGATACGCCGATCGAGCCGATCGAATGCCCGGACCACTTCCTCAACTGGCTCCAGTGCCTGCGCACGCGGAAGACGACCAATGCACCGATCGAGGCCGGTTACCATCATTGCGTCCCCGTGCTGATGGGCACCCGTGCCATGGATACCGGCAAGCGGCAGGTTTTCGACCCGCAGAGCCGCGAGATCCGGGAAGGCTAGGCCGGTGGCTCTCGAGCGACCGGCATGAACCGGCGCGAAAACCAGCTCGGCGAGGTGAAGACAGTCCGGTTTGCCGCGAGGCTCGGCACGCGGCATCGCAAGAATGGTCGCTCGCCTGCTACTGTGCCTTCGGCCACTGCCGTGGCAATTGCAGGTGCCAGACATCGCCAACCAGCGGCCAGGCATTGCCCGCCACGATCCAGAGCTTGTCTTGGAAGACGTAGGCCGACTGTTCGTGCCTGGCGGACCAGATCGTCTTCGTTTTTAGTTGCTCCCAAGTCTTGCCGTCGGCCGAATGCCAGACGTCGTTCCAGTTCTTCGACGGCTCGTTCGACCAGCCGCCGAGGATCCACATCCGCTGGCGATAGACATCGGCCGAGAACCAGATCCGCGCCGGCCAGGGGGCGGCCGGCGTCACCAGGGTCCAGTGAGCGCCGTCCGGCGAACTCCAGACGTCGTTGAAGCCTTTGTACTCCGGCAGGTAGTTGCCCCCTCCGAAGACCCAGAGCTTGTTATCAAACGCCACGGCCGCATGATAGGCCCGCGGCGGCCAGGGGGCGGCCGCGGTCACCTCTTTCCACTCCTTGCCGTCGCTGGAGCACCAGACATCGTTGCGGAGGCTCTTGTCCGTTCCGAAGTAATACTGTTCGGAACCGCCCAGAATCCACATTTTGCCGTCGAAGACCACGCCGGCCGCTCCCAGGCGAGGCGTCCAACCGGCGCGGCTGGTCGCCTGCTCCCATTTCGCGCCGTCGCGGGAAAACCAGACTTCATGGCTGCCCGAGGCGCCGGGCAGCCGGCCGAGGTGCCAGCCGCCCATCATCCACATGCGGTCGTCGAAGACCAGCGACGTGGGCAGATCGGCGTGTTTCCAGGGGGCCTGCTCCAGGACGCGCTCCCAGTGCACCCCGTCGGCCGAACTCCAGACGTCCCGCGGCGGTTCGGCGTAGGAACTGAACCAACCGCCCAAGAGCCATAGACGATCGTGAAAGACCAACTCGCCCGACGAGTCGCGGGCTTGGAAGGCGACCTTGTCGGCCGCCTTGACCCAGTCCGGCTCGGTCGGTTCACTTCCTCGGGCATTCAGATACAACGCAGACGACGCCAAGAACGCCAAAACCGGCAGGAACGAGCCGGCCGCCAGGCGGGTCAAAACAGTCATCGTCAGCCTCCCGGCCAGACTCGGCTGGCCCTAAACGCTCGCGGTTTGCCGGCCTCTCGCGACCTTCCCAAACAGAGTTGCCCCCCGGGGACAACTCCCCGATTCTGAGGGTGATGAACGAGGTTGTCAAGTTTTTCTGCGCCCTTTAGGCCCGCGGCGTGGGCGCTCCGGGCGGGATTTGACCAACTTGGCGAATGCCACCTCATGCCGGGCAAGTCGTGAGTCAGGCCAGCGGCTTGGACGGCGTCCCCCTCCAGCCCGTTTGCGCCGATTGCCCGGGCGGCAACCGTCCAATAGAATCCCAAGATCGAAGCGCCCGCGCGGCCGGCCAACGCTCGGCGGCCCAGTTCAACTGGGTGATCTTGCCTATCGCTGTTCTTGGGGGGTGTCGCCGAAGGTTCGCCATACACACAATGGTCTAATGCGAAGTGGTCGATATCTTGATGGTTGAGCGAATCGATGAGCGCAACATCTGGCTATTCCGCGAGTTGTATGCCGTCCTCGCCTGCTTTCCTGACACCTCTCAAGTCAATTGATTCATCCGAGGCGATGCGAGCCGGCCACTTGAAGTAAAGCAGCCATGGAATCCAACCCATACGAGTCGCCACGCAAAGAAAGCGCGAA
>JAMOAF010000538.1 GCA_023621895.1 Planctomycetota bacterium | reverse complement strand
CGGTGCGGATCGTCGATGAAGCCCACCGCTACCTCGACCGAAAGACGGCGGAGGCGGTCGTGGCGAGGCAGAAACTCTGGCAGCGGGACTCCTCTTCGGCCGCGGCCTACGAGAAATCGATCGAGTCGAACCGGGCGGATTTCCGCAAGTCCATCGGCGCGGTCGACCAGCGGCTGCCGGCGGAAATGGAGCAATTCGGCAACGACGCCAATCCGGCACTGGTCGCCCAGACGCCGCCGTACCGCGTGTTCCAGGTCCGCTGGCCGGTGCTGGAAGGGGTGTGGGGCGAAGGGCTGTTGTTGGACCCTGCCGGCCAGCCGGCCGGGCAGGTGGTCGCTCTTCCCGACGCCGACGAGACGCCGGAGCAACTGGCCGGCCTTGCGCCCGGCATCCCGCCCGCCTCGCAATTTGCCCGGCGACTGGCGGAAAACGGTTTTCGCGTGGTCGTGCCGGTGCTCGTCAGCCGGGGCTGCGATTTTTCGGGCAACCCGCTCGTGGCCATGACCAACCAGCCGCACCGCGAATGGATCTATCGGCAGGCGTTCGAGGTCGGGCGGCACGTGATCGGCTACGAGGTCCAGAAGGTGCTCGCCCTGGTCGACTGGTTTTGCCGGTCCGGCGTTGAAGCCAAGGTCGGCGTGGCCGGCTACGGCGAGGGCGGTCTCCTGGCGCTCTATTCGGCCGCCGCGGATCCGCGGATCGACGCTTGCCTCGTGAGCGGCTACTTCGGCCCTCGCCAACAGTTGTGGGAAGAGCCGATCTATCGCAACGTTTGGAACCTGCTGCGCGAGTTCGGCGATGCCGAGATCGCTTCCCTGGTGGCCCCGCGAGGGCTCGCGATCGAGTTTAGCCCGGTTCCGGAGGTCGAGGGCCCGCCCAAGCCCGCAGAGGGCCGCCGCGGCGGCGCTGCCCCCGGCAAGTTGACGACGCCCTCTTTCGAGTCGGTCGAACAGGAGGCGCGCCGCGCTGCCGTGTTGGTCAATCTGCCCGGCTGGCAGCCGGCCGTGATCGGCGGTCCGTCGCCCTCGGCGCCCGGCTCGCGGGCCGCGCTCGAGGCGTTTACGGCGAAAATGGGCGTAAAACGCCCCATGGATGTTTCCCCTCAGGCGCCCGGAGACGGCCGCCGTGCGTTTGACCCCCTGGCGCGGCAGAAGCGGCAAGTGGAGCAATTGACCAACCACGTTCAAGCCGTCGAACGCGGCTGCGAACGACTCCGCGATCAGTGGTTCCTGGGAACGATCAATCCCAAGTCGGCCGACGAGCTGACCGCAGGGGCAAGAAAATACCGCGAGGTCTTCCGCAACGAGGTGATCGGTTCCCTGGACGATCCGCTTCTCGCGCCCAGTCCCAAGACTCGCAAGGTCTACGACGAGCCGAAGTGGACGGGCTACGAGGTGGTGCTCGACGTGTGGCCTGAACTGCACGCCTGGGGAGTCCTCTGCCTGCCCAAGGACATCAAGCCGGGTGAGAAGCGACCGGTTGTCGTCTGCCAGCACGGTCTGGAGGGCGTGCCCCGCGACACGATCGAAAAGGACATCGCCGGCTACCGGTACTACAAGGCCTTTACCGCCGAACTGGCCAACCAGGGTTTTGTCACGTTCGCCCCCTACAACCTTTACCGCGGCGGCGACCGCTTCCGCTCGCTACAGCGCAAGCTCAACCCGCTGCGCGCCTCGCTGTTCTCCATCATCTCCCAGCAGCACCAGCAGATCCTCAACTGGCTGGGCAGTCTCCCTTGCGTGGATCGGTCGCGGATCGGTTTCTACGGGCTGAGCTATGGCGGCAAGTCGGCGATGCGGCTGCCGGCGCTCCTGGAGGGATACGCGCTGTCGATCTGCTCAGGCGACTTCAACGATTGGGTCCGCAAGAACCTGAGCGTCACCTTCAACGGCAGTTACATGTTCACCGGAGAATACGAGATCTTCGAATTCGACCTCGGGCACACGTTCAACTATGCCGAGATGGCCTTCCTGATCTTCCCCCGCCCCTTCATGGTCGAACGCGGGCATCACGACGGCGTGGGGATCGATCCCTGGGTTGCCTACGAATACGCCAAGGTGCAGCACGTCTACGACGAGCTGGGCCTTGCCGAGCGGACGGAGATCGAGTACTTCAACGGCCCGCACGAGATCAACGGCCAGCGGAGCTACGAGTTCCTGCACAAGCACCTCGCCTGGCCGAAATGAGA
>JAMOAF010001167.1 GCA_023621895.1 Planctomycetota bacterium | reverse complement strand
GCGATCGCCGTCTTCGCTTCGTCGGCGTCGCCGCGGAGGAAGAGGGCCGCGCAGGCAATGCCGTGGGCGATCTTCGCCGTCTGGCCCTTGATGTCGAAGTAGCCGCTGAGCCTGCGGGGCTCGAAATCCCGGCTGTGGGAATAGGTGAACGAGAAGATGCCGTCCCACTTCTGAAACCGGCCGAAGGCGGCGATCATCGGAAAGCCCTCGGCTGCGTAGAAGTTGGGGTCCGGGTGGTTGTATTCGCTGACCGTGTAGGCCATGCCGGCCACGCGCCGCGCCGCCAGGCGCGAGAGCGTGCCCCCATCCGCCGCGTTGACCAGTGCGAGGTTGCGAACGTACCAGTTCGCCGAATCCCAAGGCCGGCCGGGGAACACCGGGTGGTGCCAGTAGGAGTGGGCATCGATATAGTCGAGCCCCGCCTGGACATGCACCGGACTATAGCTCAACTGGGTGCCCGAAACGATCGAATGGACCTTCAATTCGTCTTTAAGGAATCGGTGCATCCCCCACCAGTAGTCGCGCTCGGTGTCCCAGAGGAAATCGACGAAGTCGCTCTTGGCGGCCGCGGTGACGTTGATGTTGCCGCGCGGGACGACGGCCACGGTCGCATCCTCGAGCCGCTCACCCGGCGGCAAGCCGACGATCCCCCCCGGCCGGAAGGAAACGCCCGAAAACTCGTACACCCCCGGCTGGAACTCCGAGAACGAGACCCGCGCGCTGGGCTCGTCCACTTCGGCGATGAAGGTCAACTGGAATCGCTTCCACTCGGCTGCCGCGCTGACCTTGCTCGAAAGCCCCACGCGCTGCCAGGGTTCGTGGTTCATCATGCAGTTGACGCCGATCTGCCGCGGCGCGCTCGACCGCACGTATCCGGCTACCGTGTAAGGCCGGTCTTTCTTGACCGCCAGGCCGGCGTGCCAAATTTGGGGAATCCACGCCTCGCGCCCCATCTTCTTGATCTCCAGCCGCAGCACGGGCCGGACCTCGGGCCCGCCGCCGGTTACGGCCACGTCGACTTCCGACTCGCTGTCGGTCTGAATCGACCAGGCCTTGCCGAGCGGCTGGCGGAAGTTGGGATCGGCGAGCAACTCGGCCTGAAGCGGCGCCGAGCCGGCGTTCCAGACCTCCTTGAGCCCGTCGGTGGTCGCATACTTCTTTTTCAGCCAGGCGTTCCAGAGTCCGCGGTACGTGGAGGCATAGGGCTCCGGCAGATCGTCCAGGTCGGCCCGATTCCAGATGTCGAACAGGGCGTCTTCATTGCTGATTTCGACCATTGCCACGGCCGGCTCGTCGCAATAGGCCGTTTTTGTGTAGGGATTCACATGCGTGAGCAGATCGCGGGCGTATTTTTTCTGAAGCCCGATCATCCGCGGTTCGAAGTTGCCGATCCCCTTGTCGTAATTCGGCCGCCGGTCGGCGTGCGGAAAGCCCTCGGCATCGCCCAGCGACCGCGAAACGTGCAGGTTGATGTTCGTGTAAATGCCGTGCTCTTTAAGCTGGTAGACAAGATAGTCCAACAGTTCGAGCCGCTCGGGGTCGATGATCGTCTTGTTCGGGCTCTTGCCCCAGATCGAGCGAGAGTCCATGTGGTGCATGCGCACGCAGTTGATGCCGAGCCGGGCGAGCCGCGCGGCGACCCGCTGGGCCTCCTCGTGGCTGGGGAAGCAGGCGTCGAAACAGAGATTGGTCGCCCAGAAGCGGATCGGGCCCGCGCCGGTGGCGAGCCGCCCCTCGTTTACCCGAACAAAACCGCTTCCGCCAGCCGGCTTGGGCAGCCAGCTTGAGGCGTTGGTCACGTTGTCCGGCGCGTCATAAGAAATCACGAAGGAGAATTCGTCCGGCGTCTCGGCGGCCCGCTCGCCCGCAAGTCCCACGCCTCCCGCCCAGATCATGGCGGAGAAAAGCAGCGTCCGTAAAATCATCGATGTTCTCCCTGTTCGCGTCAGCCCCCCCGACCAGACCGTCCCCGTAGCCTACTGGAAGCCCCCGCGCGCTGCAAGCAGTCGCACTCCGAAGCGCCCTGCTGCGGCCCCCAAACCGTTTACCGCGATCCGAGCCGTGTGCTAAAATGCCACGCGGTTGCGGGCTCTTGCCGTTCCGCCTGGAAATGTTCAAGTCAACACCGATCGGCGATCCTTGGAGGGCTGCTGCGATGAAGGGTGCTTTCTTTTTGTCTGCCGCCGCGG
>JAMOAF010001071.1 GCA_023621895.1 Planctomycetota bacterium | reverse complement strand
GTCCTGGCGCTGGCGCCCCTCTACGATCAGGAGCGCGGCCGCTGGGCGCGCGTCTCACGGGAAGACCTGGCCCGCACGACGCGCCGCGCGTCGGACGGGGTGGTCGTCGGCCAGTACCGCCAGGAGGACGACCTGATCCCGATTGTGGCCAGGAACACCGAGCAGGAACGCCGCCGCGCCGCCACCTCGCTGGAGGAGCTACAGATCACGCCGGGACTTTCGACCTACGCCGTCCCCGTCTCGCAGGTCGTCGACGGAATCGGCGTCCCTTGGGAAGACCCGATCATCTGGCGCTGGGATCGGCACCGGGCGATCACCGTCCAGTGCTCGCCCAACGGGGTGACCGCGCCCACGCTCCGCAACGCGGTGCTGTCCAAGTTCCAGGAGATCGAACTGCCGCCCGGCTACCGGCTCGATTGGGACGGCGAGTATTGGAGCGCGAAGCAGTCGCAAGAGGCGCTCACGCCGGGCATCGTCCCGGCGGTGGTGATCATGCTGTTCATCCTCGTCGCCCTGTTCAATGGGTTCCGGCCGATGCTGATCTGCATCCTCGTCATCCCGTTCGTGATGATCGGGATCACCTCGGGGCTGCTGATCACGGGGACGCCGTTCGGGTTCATCGCCCTCTTGGGAGCGATGAGCCTTTCCGGAATGATGATCAAGAACGTCGTCGTGCTGCTCGACGAGGTGAATGCGAATCTATCCAAGGGGCACGCTCCATACGATGCTGTCGTCGAGGCGGCGGTGACGCGATTGAGCCCCGTCGTGAACGCCGCCGGGACGACCGTGCTCGGCGTGCTGCCGATGCTCCAGGACGTGTTCTGGGTGGCGCTGGCGGTGACGATCTTCTTCGGGCTGATCGTCGGCACGATGCTCACGATGGTCGTTGGCCCGACACTTTATGCCCTTTTGTACCGAATTTCGCCGCGATAATCCAAGAGACGATGCCGTGGGCAACCTGGTGCAGGAGTTGGTTCGTTACACCCGCGTCGAGGAGATCGTGGGCGATGGGATCACAGGTTCGAGGACCGAGACGAAGCCGGCGAACTGTTCACCAGGGTGATCGGGCTCTGCAAGGACTGGATCAGAAGCTGCGCGAGGCATTCGGCCGGTGAGCGTGGTGCCCGTAATGTTACGCGTATATCATTAGTGCTGACGAGGCGATCACGCTGCTCAGAGAAAGCCATGGGAGGTGGCTGCGGGAGACATGACCGTGTCGATCGACACACTGATCAACCTTGTCGTCACGACGACACTCATCGAGATGATGATTGCGGTCGGGCTGGGCGTGACACTGGCCGATGTCCTGGCCGTCGCCGGCAGCGGAGGGCTTGTCGCCCGGGCTGCCCTGGCCAACTATGTCTGCGTTCCGGCAGCGGCGGTAGCCTTATTGCTTCTGTTTCGCGTCCAGCCGATGACGGCGGCCGGTTTTCTGGTCGCCGCGGTCTGCCCGGGCGCGCCCTACGGTCCCCCTTTTACGGCGATTGCCAAAGGGAACCTGCCCGTCTCGGTCGGCCTGATGGTCGTTCTGGCCGCATCGTCAGCGTTCGTCGCCCCGCTGATCCTCTACTGGTTGCTGCCTCTGATGTCCGGCGGCGATTCTCTCCGCGTCGACGCGGTCAAGATGTTCGTCACGCTGTTTGCGACCCAACTCCTGCCCCTGTTCGCAGGGCTGGCGGTGCGCCAGTGGCGCCCAAGCCTTGCGGCCCGGTTGCTGAAACCGGCGAGTCTTCTCGGAACCATCCTGAACTTGTTGATGATCGGCCTGATTGTCTCCGTTCAATACAAGACGCTCCTGGTCATCCGCCCGTTCGGCGTTGTCGGCATACTGCTGCTGATTCTGGCGGCCCTGGCCGCCGGCTGGGCGCTGGGCACGCCCGGCAGGGGCAACCGCAAGGCCATGGCGATCACGACTTCGGTGCGCAACGTGGGCGTCAGCCTGGTGATCGCGACCAGCAGCTTTCCGGGCACGCCGGTCGTGACCGCGACACTGGCCTTTGCGATGTTCCAAACGGTCGTGTTGGCGTTTGTCGCCCTGGGGTGGGGCCGGCTGGCGCCCGCGTCCTGAGACTTATCGTCATCATGAAAGGCAACGGAAGTGGGAAAGAAACGCAAGACGGCCCCTGCAAAGCCAGCGGTGTCCCCAAGCCCGGCAGAACTTCTTGAACGGTCCGACGAAGCCTCTCGGCCGG
>JAMOAF010001023.1 GCA_023621895.1 Planctomycetota bacterium | reverse complement strand
AGATTGAACATCTCCGCCGAACAGTCGATGATCTGCTGAATGATGGGCGCCGGAGTAGCAGTCGCCTCGGGCGGCGGCGTTTGATAGCCCAACTTGGCGAATGCGTCGGACCACGGTCCCAGGAGCGCGGGATGTTGCGGCGCGAAGCATTCCAAGACGGCGAAAAGGCCCAACGCACTGGCGAGTTCGTGGCGGAATGCCGGACGCTCGTCGCTGTCGTCCGCGAAACGATACGTTCCCAACTGGCGCGGCCATGCATCTTTCGGCGCCTTTGCCAGGTCGCTCCGAGGTGGGCGGCCGGAGATGCGGATTGCACCCTGAAACGCCGGGTGCGACTTGCCCCAGTCGTGCCAACGTCCGGCCAGCATCAGCATGTCGCGGATTTCGGCCGGCAGCCCCAGCGCAACGGCGATTTCACCCGCGGCGTCTGCGACCTCCGCGCCGTGGCAGCCAATCGTCTTCCAATCGCTGAGACTCAGATTCTCGCCGTCTTGCTGATCGTCGGCTTCGTCGAGGGTCTGAACCTGCTCGGGAATCGCCGGCGGTAGAGCGACGGCAACGCGCTGGCGAGATTCCGGATCGAATCCGCGCTCGGGTCGATAGCCACCGCATCCGGCGGCAACGCAGACGATCCGGCCGGGCAACAGGCTCGCGCGGCGTGCCTCAGTCCACTCGCCTTGGAGCCAGTCCCAGACCCAGGCGCGAAATCGATTCTGAAGCTTCGGCCTGAGTTTCGTCTTGGTCTCCGTACCACACAGCCAGTCGCGAGCTTTCAGAAACGGCACGGCGCACAATTCCCGCCGCTGCGGCCGATGCCTGGCGGGTGGCGATTCCGATTTCTCCAGGTCGAGCCAGAAGACCTGCAAGTCCCTCTCCTCGCCCGAACGAATGAACCGGCTGATGTCCAAGTCAGCACCGGTCAGATCAGGCGTCGTATCGAACAACTCGTCGAACTCGCGCCGCAGCAGCAGATGCGCCGGGGCAAACGGATAAAGGGCCGCCCGCCCTGCGGGGCTCAACGATTCCTCGCGCTGTTCCAGAGCGGCGATGCCAACATCTTGCAGAACTTCGAGCGAATCCCTGGCACTGGCGAGCTCTTCCAGGAGATAGGGGGCCGCCGCCGCCTCGTTCCACTCCCGGTCGACCACGATTACGCGCCCGAATCCGCCGTATCGGGCACAGCGTCCGAAGCGCTGCACGAGGCTCGGCCACGGCGCCAGTTCGGTGATCAGGCAGCCCGCCGAGATATCGACGCCAGCTTCAACAACTTGAGTTGCAACAATGATTCGATCTGAATCGCGCGAGCAGGCAGCGCGGGAAAGGAATCGCTCACGCCAGCCGTCTCGGTCCGCCGGGCGGAAGCGGCTATGCACCAATTCCAGCCCGTCCAAGCGTCCGGCATCGCGGAGGGCGTCGAACGACTGGCAAGCTCGCTCGACCGTATTACAGACAACGAGCGTGATTCGCCCGTAGTCGCCAGCCGTTACGGCGGCGTGCTCCACGAGTATTCGCTCGGCAAGCGTCTGGGGATCGTTGTGGGCGATCGACTCCAGATGGAGCGACTTTTCCACATCCCACAGACCTCCGCGGCGCTGGTCGGGTGCAACCGTACACGGGTCCCGCGTCCACGCGATGTAGTGCGCGTCGGTGTCAACACTCTTAAGCCACTCCGGTTGAAGCGTCGCACTCATCCACCACGTGTAGCACGGCCGTAGACCGCGGTCGCGGTCCTGCTCTCGAAAAGCCTGAAGCTGTGCCGAGGTGGCGAGCCCCACGTCCATGAGCTGCACTTCGTCCATGATCCACAAAGCGTCGTGATTCAACAGTGCGAACTCCATGGGCCACCTCGCGCGCCCACTGGCGTAGCCCCGATTGAGCGCCCGCGACAACAGCATGTCCTGTGTGCCGATCAGGATCATTGGCTGGTCAGGCTGGAGATACCATTCCGCCGGATCCTGGCCGCCCATCACGACAGCTATCCCCGGAACGGCTTGACGGTGCTCCTGGGGTAAGTTCCGGAGCATTGCCTCGGCCACGGCGGATGTCTGTTCCACGAGCGTGCGCATCGGCAGGCACCACACCAGCCGCCGCGGCCAGGCGTCGTCGTCGCGTAGCACGCGGTGATACAGCCACGCGGCCAGGACGCCCTGAGTCTTGCCAATGCCGGTGGGGATTCGCAGGAGCCGACTTGTGCA
>JAMOAF010000640.1 GCA_023621895.1 Planctomycetota bacterium | reverse complement strand
GAGCCGCCGACGATCAACAGCCCGTTAGTAATTTCTGATTTCGTGCAGGAATGGGGAGTCAACAAAGATGAGAAACACAGCGCAGACGCTGCGGTTCACGTTGCTCGCTGCCCTGATGGTCTGCATTGGGTGTTCCCGCGAACTGCCGACGGGAAGTGTGGCGGGGAAGGTGACTTTCCAAGGCAAACCTCTGGCGGTCGGGACGGTACTCTTGGTCAACCCCGCGACCGGAATCGGCGCGAACGCGGTACTCGACCCGTCCGGCGGATTTCGCATTGAAGGGGTCCGAACCGGCGAGTACCAGGTGGCCATTCAGCGGCCACCCGCTCCGCCGCCGGACGAAATGGCGGCAGGCAAGGAATGGACCCCCTCGCCGGTTCCCGACAAGTATCAGGTGCCGGACACAAGCGGTCTGACCGTGACCATCAACGAGGGAGAAAACACGGCCGATTTCGACATTCCGTAGGCGCGTATCTGTCCGCACTCGCGCCAGAAGACTTTTTTCCGGACCGCATTCCGCGGGCAATTGCGCGCGGAGCGTCCGGTTCTTAGCAATGCTTGATTAAGTAGGAGGAGCATCTGATGTCCATGATCGCGTCACGCCGGCAGTTTCTCAAGTCCGCGTCGAGCCTGGCAGCTCTCGGGCCGCTGGCCAGTTATTGGGTGACGGACAAGCCCGCCGTGGCGGCCTCGTTCCAAGCCAAGAATGACCGGCCGATCATCGGGGTCGTCGGGCCCGGTGGACGCGGATTGGGCGTCGCCCGCGGCGCGCTCCGATTTGGCGACGTGGCCGCCGTCTGCGATCCGGACCTGGTCCGCGCGGAAAAGGCCAAGGCGACCCTGGGCGGCAAGGCGGCCGTCTTCCAGGATTATCGCAAGATGCTCGACGCGCATCCGGAAATCGACGTGGTCATCAACGGCACCCCCGAGCACTGGCACACGGCGATCAACGTCGCCGCCTGCCAGGCGGGCAAGGATTTGTACACGGAAAAGCCCCTCACCCTGACGATCGACGAGGGCAAGATTCTGCGGCGCGTCGTCGAGGAGACCGGGCGGATCGTCCAGGTCGGCACGCAGCACATGAGCGAGTCCTGGTTCCGCACCGCCTGCGAACTGGTCCGCAACGGCCGCGTCGGAAAGCTCAAGCAAGTCATCGTGCTGCTGCCGCTTTATCCCGCCAAGGGCGGGCCGTTTCCCACGCTGCCCGTTCCGCCGACGCTCGACTGGGACATCTGGCAGGGTCCGGCGCCCGAACGCCCCTACTACCCCCAGCGGCTCCATTTCAGTTGGCGGTTTTGGCAGGAATACGGTGGCGGGAAGGTCTGCGATTGGGGCCAGCACTACGTGGGCATCGCCCACTGGGGCATGGACATGGATGAGTCCGGCCCACTTGAGGTCGAGGCCAGGGGCTTCTTCCCGAACCGCGGCGCGGCCGACTGCTACAACAACGCGGACCGGTTCGTGGCCTGGCTCAAGTATCCCCGCGACATCGAGATGCTGTACCTGGTGGGGCGCGACACGAAGTACTTGAAAACCCTCACCGATGGCGACATGACCGCCGCCGAGGACGAAGCGCTGTTCGCCGGCGTCCCCGACGCGTGGAAGCAGGAGCAGCGCGACGGCATCATGTTCATCGGCGACAAGGGGCGCGTGTTCGTCAACTGCGGCGCGGCGTACGGCAAACCGGTCGAGGAACTCGGGGCCAATCCCCTGCCCGACGACGCGGTCCGGCTCTACAAGAGCGACGACCACATCCAGAACTTCTTCGAGTGCGTCCAAAGCCGCAAACAGCCGATCAGCCCCGTCGCCCCGCAGCATCGCGTGATCACCGCCTGCCACCTGGTGAATATCTCGATGCACCTGGGGCGCAAGGTCCGGTGGGACCCGGAGAAGGAGGAGATCGTCGGCGACGCGGAAGCGGCCAATTCGATCTACGTCCGCCGCCCGTCACGCGCGCCGTACACGATCCCCTCGTAGTCGAGCTCTTGAACCTTGGCTCTTGAACCTTGGACCTTGAACCTTGGACCTTGAACCTTGGACCTCGCCCCATTTTTTCAACTGTTAATCGGAGTTGCCTTCATGGGTCCCATCGCAAAAGCACTTCACAGCCTCCGTTGGCGGCTGGGCGCCGCCCCGGTGATCCTCGCCTGCTCGCTGGCCGGATCGCTGCCCGCCGCGGATCAAGCTCCGCCGGCT
>JAMOAF010000380.1 GCA_023621895.1 Planctomycetota bacterium | reverse complement strand
CGTTTTCACCGCCGACAACGGTGGCTCTCTGCCGCACGGTCAGAACAACCAGCCCTGGCGCGACGGCAAGCAGAGCCATTACGACGGCGGCCTGCGCGTGCCGTTCATGGTGCGGTGGCCGGGCCATGTCCGGCCGGGGTCGAAGAGCGATTATGCGGGCCTGGTGTTCGACCTGTTTCCCACCTTCCTGGAAGCGGCCGGCGCGGAGCGCTCCGCCGAGTTGGATGCGGTGAGCCTGCTTCCCGTGCTTCAAGGCGGCGCCGGTGACGCGCCGCGCGACCTCTACTTCGTCCGCCGCGAGGGCGGCGTCCGCTATGGGGGCAAGAGCTACGAGGCTTTGATCCGCGGCCAGTGGAAACTGCTCCAGAACGATCCCTACAGCCCGCTGGAACTCTACAACCTCAAGACCGACCCGGGGGAAAACGAGGACCTGGCTGGGACCCAGAAGCTCCGCGCCCATATCCAGCGCGGCGGCGCGACGCCTTGGCAGCGGCCTGCCGGAGAAGACCCCGTGTCTCCAACGGTGAAGGATCGGTGACGGGCCGTGAGAGCGGCGCCGGCGAGTTCCGCAGCCCGCCGCGCAATTATTGAAGCTCCCCCCGTTGCTCCACGGCCTGGTAAAGTTCCTTGATCCTCTGAGCCTGGTCGCGCCGGCAGATCATGGTCACTCTCGGGGTGTGGACGACGACAAGGTCCTCGATGCCGACGGCCGCGACGAGGTGGCCCGGGTCTTCGCTCACCAGGAGGTTGTTGGCCGAGTCGAGGAGCACCGCGCGGCCGCCCCCTAAACGGTTCCCTTCCGCATCGGCCGCGAGAATCTCGCCGTAGGCGGTCCAGCTTCCCACGTCGAGCCATTGGAGCGGCATGGCGACCGTGGCCACGGCGACCGCTTCGTCCACCGAGGCCGGTTCCATCACGGCGAAGTCCACGCTGATCTTTTCCAGCCGCGGATAGACCTGCTCGAGGACGCGTTGCCGCTCCGGCGTGGTCCAGGCCGCGGCGATCCGCATCAGGCCGGCGTGGACCTCGGGTTTGTAGCGCTCGATGCACTCCAGCAGCGTCGCCGCCCGCCAGACAAACATCCCGCTGTTCCATGCATAGCGCCCCGAGGCAACGTATTCCTCGGCCGTCTTGGCGTCCGGCTTCTCGACAAATCGCACGGTGCGGTAGGCCTGGTCGAAGCCTTCGAGCGGTTGGCCCAACTCCACGTATCCGAAGCCGGTGGCCGCATAGGCCGGCTCGATGCCGAACGTGACCAGCGTGTTGGGGTGCTTCTCGACTAATTGGAATCCCACCTCCACGCGCCGCTGGAATTGCTCAACCGGTTCGATCAGGTGATCGGCCGTGAACACGCCGATGATCGCATCGGGGTCTTCCCGCATTGCCACGGCCGCGGGCAGGCCGACGGCGGCCAGCGTGTCGCGCCCTTCTGGTTCGCCGAGAATCCGCTCGTCGGCAAACTCGGGCAAGACGCGGTGAATCTGCCGGCGGTATTTCTCGCCCGTGCAGAGAATCTGCCGCTCCGGGGGGATCAAGCCCTGGAGCCGATCGACCGCGATTTCCAGCAGCGATCGCCCGGAAAACAGCGGGATCAATTGCTTGGGCAGGTCGGCTCGAGACATCGGCCAGAGACGAGTTCCCGACCCGCCGGCGATGATCGTTGCGTAGCGCATGGGCGAAACCGTGGGGGAAAGAGCTATCGGCTATCAGGCGGTCGGCGGGCAGGTTCGAGGTTTCAAGGGACCGGGATGGAACCGGTCACTTACCGCTGCTGGCTGACCAGTCGCGGCGCTGCCGCGAGCTGGGGATATTCATCGCCTTGCGGTATTTCGTCACCGTTCGCCGGGCAACGGTGATCCCGTGCTTGCCCAGTTCGGTCACCAGTTGGTCGTCGCTCAGCGGGCGGCTTTTGTCCTCGCCATCGACAATCTCTTGGAGCTTCAGCCGCACGGCGTCCCAGGCGACTTCTTCGCCGTCGGCGCTGACAGTCCCGCCGCAGAAAAAACGCTTGAGAGGAAAGATTCCCCGCGGGGTCTGGATCCACTTGTCGTCGACGGCGCGGCTGACGGTGGTCACGTGCACGCCCACCTTGTCGGCGATCTGCTGCATCTTGAGCGGCTCGATCGCCTCGGGGCCCTTGTCCAGGAACTCCGCCTGGTGATCCACGATCGCCTGGGAGACGCGGGTCAACGTGTTGCGGCGTTGCTCGATCGAATCGATCAGCCACTGGGCGGAATTAACCTTCCGCTTGATGTACTCGCGGGTCTCGGCGTTTGCGCCGGAGCGGAGCAGCTTGCGATAATAAGGGCTGATGAACAGGGTGGGGGTTCGCCCGTCCTCCAATCGCACCTGGTAGCCGCCGCCCTCGCGCGGTTCCACGATGACATCCGGCGTGACGGTCGGCGCCACGCTCTCGCTGAATTCGGCCCCCGGCTTGGGATTGAGTTTCCTCAGCTCGGCGACGGCCTCTTGGATTGTCTCGATCGAGTAGCCGGTTTTCTTGGAGATCGCCGGGATGCGGTTTTGCTCCAGGTCTTCCAGGTGGTCGGCGATCAGCGTTCGGAGTTGCTCCAGGAGGGGCATTTTCGGCTTCAACTGGAGCAGCAGGCACTCGCGGAGATCGCGGGCGCCCACGCCCGGCGGATCGAGCCCCTGGACGACCGAGAGGGCCTGATAAATCAGCGCCCGATCAGCTTCGGTGCTGTCGGGGCCGAGAAGGTCTTCCGGACTGGTCTGCAAATAGCCGTTCGAATCGAGGTTGTAGATGATCCGGTCGGCCATTGCCCGGAGCTCGGGCGACAACTCGAACCAGGTGAGTTGGTCGTGGAGGTAATCTTGAAGCGTCTGCGGCGGGGCGGCCATGTTCGCCATCGCGTCATGCTTCCGATCAGCTTCCTCGGCAATCCGGTTGCTTGAAGGGCGCGAGCTTTCGAAATGGTCGGGCCATTCCTCGTCCATTTTCAGAAGCCGCTCGAAGTCGTCCTCGGTGCCCCCGCCATCGATGACCAGCTCCCGTTCCTGATCCGATTTCGAGTCGGGCAGTTCCCGGTCTTCGACATCGCTCGGAAGGTCCGGGTCCACCTCCTGCAATTCAAGGACGGGGTTCTCCTGAAGCTCCTGGTCGATGCGCTCCTGAAGTGCCAGGATCGGCAACTGGAGGATCTCCATCGACTGGATCATCCGCGGCGCCAGCACCTGCTTCTGGGCGAGTCGTAATTCTTGACCGAAAGAAAGTCGCATGTCGTCTTGTAAGGCAGTTCGTGATCGTCGGGGGGAGGATCAGATCGCCGGCAAGGCCGCTCCCGAACCTTCCCGTGGCCGAAAGCGTTAACCGCGGCTCTCCATCCGGCTCATAGCTCCTGGCGTCCCGAAATCGCGTCCGTCAGTATCTCCTTGTTAGCAAATTCTAGCACACTTCCGGAAGTAATCCCCCTGGCGAGGCGAGTGATCCGCACGCCTGTCCCGCTGAGCAGGTTTGAAATGTAGAGCGATGTCCCATCGCCCTCCACCGTGGGGTTCGTGGCCATTATAACCTCTCGGAAACCGCCTTCCCGCACCCGGCGAACCAGCGCCTCGATCGTCAGTTGCTCTGGCCCAATGCCGTCAAGCGGCGCGATCCGGCCGAGCAGAACATGGTACACCCCCCGATAGATACCCGTCTGTTCCAACGCGATCAAGTCCCTGGGCTGCTCGACCACGCAAAGCAGCGCCGGATCGCGAGATTTGTCTCGGCAAATTACGCAGTTTTCCTCTTCTGCCAGATTGAAACAGGTCTTGCAGTACCGGACATTCTGTTTGACCTTTCGAATCGCTTCGGCCAACGCCAGTGCCTCGGATTCGTGCTGGCGGAGGATGTGGTATGCAAGCCGCTCGGCCGACTTCTTGCCGATGCCTGGCAACTTGGCCAGTTCCTCGATCAATCTGGCGACGGACTCGGTCAGTTCAGGCACTGGGGGCGCAACCTTTCTTTCCGATCAGGGGCCGTCTTGCGGCGCGTCCTGGTGATCGCCTTGGGAATCCTCGGCGGCGCCGAAGAACTTGCCCATGGCTTGATCCAGACCCGGCAGCGAGATGCCGCCGGTCACGGATTTGATCGCCTCGGCGTGCAATTGTTTGGCCTGGGCAACGGCCTGATTGACCGCTCCGACGACAAGGTCCTCGATCAGCTCCGCATCGCCATCGCTCAGCAAACGCGGGTCGATCCGGCAGCGGAGGACTTCGACCAGCCCGTTGACCTCGATTTCCACCATTCCGCCGCCCGCCGAGCCGGTGACGCGTTGGCCTCGCAGCTCGTCATTCAAGTTCTGCATCTTGGCCGACACCTGGTGGGCCTGCTTCAGCAGAGACCCAAGGCCGGCGATTCCTTTGAACACGTTGAATCCTCCTCGACAATCAATTCTATCCGCCGCGCGTCGGTTTGCGCTTGAACTTGGCCGTGGCCCGGTCTCTCCGAAACCGGGGTCACGCATCGCGGAGCGCCGCCCCTCGGCAGCTCGCGTCTCGAGAGGCGCCGCTAGGGTTTGTCGGGCGGCTCGATGACTTCGGTTGGCGTGGCCCCGAACAGTTCCCCGGCGCGCCGAATCATAGGATGCTTTGCGACTTCCATCAAGCGCAGGTGCGGCGAAAAGACCGCCACGGGCTTTTTTTTCTCCTCCGCCGGCGTGGCCTCTGCCAAGACAAAGTCGAGGCGAACGGGCCCGCCGCAGACCGAGGCCAGAGCCTTCTCGAATTCCGCACAATTCGACGGCTGTTCGCAGATCGACTTGGCGAAGCCGTCGCCGGCCCTGAAATGGACGCTCAGGCGATCTCGTGCGGCCGCAGAGACACGGTCGAATCGCCTGGCCTGATCGGCGGCCATGCCGTCGATCCTGGCTACCACCTGACTCCAAATCTCGGTGGCGTTGTTGTCGCTGAGTTCGATCCGGGCCGCCCTGGCGGTCGTGCCCGCTTCCTGCTCCTTCACCGCGACGGGGGCCGAGGGCAGCGCGTCCAGCGCTTGATCGGCCGCCGGCAACGAGGCTTGCGATGTCGAACCACCCTGTTGGGGGCCGGTTGGAATCGAGCGGCTTCGTGGCGGCCCCGCGGCGGGGTTCGGCCTCGCCGGACTTGACGGCCGACTTGCCGAGCCGCCCGGCACGCCACTGCGGAGACCTTCAATCAACACGGCCAGATCGTCGAGATCGTCAAGCAGGCAGATTCGCACCACGGCCAGCTCGGCGAGAATGCGGTCCTGGTTGCTGTAGCGGAGGCGCGCCAGCGTCTGGTCGAGAATCTGCATCGCCGCGAGGATCGTCTGGAGCCCGAGCCGGCGCCCCACCTCGGCCACCTCGTCGCGGCGCCCCGGCGCGGCGTACAGCAGGCTGTCGGCGGGGCATCCGGCGGCCGAAGCCAGCGCATCGCGGAGAAAACAAAACAACTGTTCGAGCAGCAGGGCGAAATCCACGCACTCCCGGGCGGCCGTGTCCAGTTCCGCGAGGGCACCAGCCGGATTGCGCTCGACCAGGCAAGCCACCAGTTGGTGAAGCCGCTCTTCGCCCGCCGTCCCAAGCATGGCGTGAACGTCGGCCGCCGTGACCTTCTCCGGGGCGAACGAGAGAAGCTGTTCAAGCAGCGATTGGGCGTCGCGCATCGAACCGGCAGCTCGCCGGGCGAGCAGGTCGAGGGCCTCCGCATCGGCCGCGACGCCTTCCGCATCCGCAATCTGCGCAAGCCGAGTGCGGATCGAATCCGTTTGAATCCCCGCGAAATCGAAACGCTGGCATCGCGAGAGGATCGTAATCGGAATCTTCGACGGCTCGGTCGTGCAAAAGAAGAACTTCACATGCTCGGGCGGTTCTTCCAGCGTCTTGAGCAGGGCGTTGAACGCCTCCCGTGTCAGCATGTGGACTTCGTCGATGATATAAATCTTGAAGCGCGTGCGGCTCGGTCGGACGTTGACGTTCTGCCTGAGCTGGCGGATCTCGTCGATTCCGCGATTGCTGGCGCCGTCGATCTCCAAGACATCGATGTCGTCGCCGCTGCTGATGCTCTGGCAGATGTCGCACTTGTTGCAGGGAACCGGCGCCGGCCCGCTCGTACAATTCAGCGCCTTGGCGTAGATTCTCGCCGCGGAGGTCTTGCCGACGCCTCGGGCGCCGGTGAACAGATAGGCATGCCCCACCCGGTTGGTGGTGATCGCGTTGGAGAGCGCCTGGGTCACATGCTCCTGCCCGATCAGGTCGGCGAAGACCTGGGGGCGATAGCGCCGCGCGACCACCACGTAGTCACCCGACCGCGCGGTGGGCGGCGCGCCGGGCGCGCGATCTGTCGGTTCGTCGGGCATGCCGGGTCCGGAGGAAGAGGAAGCGAACAAGGTCCTGCCGAAGGACTGGCCGCCGGTCGGGCCGGCCGCCGGCGAGGGACCCACTGCACATGAGGCGGACTGCTTATGGCTGCTGGATTTCTCCCCTGACCAGGTTTACAGGTCCCCATTGCAGGGGCCCCTCGCCGGGGGCCGACCTATTTTCAGGGCCGCACTCCCGCTAGCGGCGTCCGACGCCCTGACGAGTGGCGTCTTCCCCGCCGCGAGCCGTGGCGCGGGCAAGGACTCCTTCGGCCCATCGCCTTTGTTGTAAGATCTTTCGACGGCGGCGTCAAAGGGGGCTCGGCCCCGCGGCCCCGCGGCCGGACATTTAAATGGTTGACCAGCGGCCGCCCTGGGTCTCTGTCTCCTGTAGGTTCAAGGCCGATTGCCGACGAGCTGGCTAAATGAGCTTGCGTGATTCCGGGAGGAATTCACGAGAGCGTGATAGCCGCGTGGGCTTTCCCCGCGCGGCGCGCCTGCGCTGCGGCACGACCCGTACGTAACGAAGCGCGGGGCAAGCCCACGCGGCTATCTGAACAGCAGCCGCTTTTTCCACGAATCACGCAGGTCGATTCAGCCGCCGTGGTGTCTTGCTTTCTCCTCGGCAGCGCTCAAGCGCGTGTAGACCGGAACACGCCGCCACAGGTCGTCGCGCCGGCCGGCGCGATGCTGCCGGTAGGCCAGGCGAGCCACATTGCCCGCCCTGGGACGCCAGAGTTCCGCCGCCAAGGTATCAACATTTGCGGGAATCCTCGAGGCGATCCGGCTGAGCATGGGACCTGTGACACTCGCGCCGGACGGGAGGCTTGCCAGCCAGGCGTCCAGATCGGTCAGTTCCGAGCACCCTTGCGGCGTCAGATCGCGCGAGTCGCCACGCCGAAATCGGCGCGCGGCGACCTGGCCGCGCTGCGCGTCGACGACGGTGTGCAGGCGGGAGACCTCGGGCGGGCAGGGCAATGCCAGTGCCTCGTGGGTGTCGATGCCGAGCACCTCAGCCCCCACGGCATAGGCGAAGGCCTTGGCCGTCGCTACGCCGATCCGCAGGCCGGTGAACGAGCCGGGGCCAACCGTCACCGCAACCAGGTCGACATCGGCCGGCTGCCAGGCTACCCGAGCGAGCAGATCCCTGATGCCGGGCGCCAACGACTGGGCGCTGCGAACGTCCTCGGCCAAGCCGATCTCCAGCAGGACCTCGCCGTCGTGGGCAACAGCCACGCTGCCGGTTCGGTCCGTAGTTTCCAGGGCAAGAATATTCACGTTTTTGCTTCTCAAAACAAACTGGCAGACGGCGAAAACCTCTTGCTCCACCCCCTCGGAGGCGGCATCGTCAAGAGATTTGCGCCGATTGGATCGAGTCGATTGGATTTGGTGTCCACTTTATTCAGGGTGGCTCCCGGGCGGCGGGCGGGCAAGGGGGGCTGGCACGGATGCCGGCGGCCCGGCGAGGGGAAGGGCCCTGTCATCGGCGGAGGAGACCGGCCGCGCCAGTTTCGCGATGGCCTTTCGTGGCCTGTTCAACGGGAGTTCTGCCGCGAAGAATTGAAATGGCCCCCGGCGAGTGAATCGGAGGCCAACCAGCGCGACACATGCTGGGTTGGAGTTGGACCAGGTCGGCGGGTGGATAAGAAGTCGGGCCCTCGACTTGACCCTTGATTTTCGGAACAATAGACTGACGATCGTTTTCGGCGAGGACAAATGGTCCGCTGGAGGGTGTTCTCGTGCGGTTCCGCGCTTGCCCCGCGCCCGGCAGCGAGGGATTTTCCCGACAGCGGCTGAAACGTTTCTGAACAGGTCTCCATGTGCCCCGTGGCCCGGCACGTGGGGGGTGTTGCGCGGGGCCATCGTGAGGCCTAGCCCTTGAAACGAGCGCTTATTAGCGACATCCACAGCAATATTGAGGCCCTCCAGTCGGTTTTGGCCGATATTCGGGCCAAAGGGGTGGACGAGATTTTTTGCCTCGGGGACGTGGTTGGTTACGGCCCGAATCCGCGCGAGTGCATTGACGAAGTGATGAAAATGGATGTCTGCCTGCTGGGAAACCATGACCAGGGCGCCCTGTTCGACCCGGAAGGTTTCAACACCGGCGCGGAACGAGCGATTTTCTGGACCCGAGCCCAACTAGAGGACTATTCGCCCGGTTCCGAGGACGGGTCCCGGCGCTGGGATTTTCTCGGCGAGCGGCCTCGCAGTTATCGGGATGGAGAACTGCTCTTCGTCCACGGCTCCGCGAGAAATCCCCTGAACGAATATGTCTTTCCGGAGGACATCTACAACCGGCGGAAAATGGAAAAGATCTTCGCCCTGGTCGATCGCTGCGCTTTTCAGGGCCACACGCACGTGCCGGGCGTGTTCACGGAGGATTTCCAGTTTTTCAGCCCCGAGGAATTGAACCACGAATACGTTCTCGGGGCGGAAAAGGTGATGATCAACGTCGGCTCGGTGGGACAACCCCGCGATGGGGATCCCCGGGCCTGCTATGCCATCTTGCAGGATGGACGCGTGACGTTCCACCGAGTCGAGTACCCGTTTGAAGAAACGATCCGAAAAATCTACCCAATTCCGGAATTGGACAACTTCCTCGGCGACCGCCTGCGAGACGGCCGGTAGCGCTGCTCAATCGCCGGCCTCGACCCATGCCCTATTCCGATCTGAATCCAGCGGCCAATGCTCCTCCTTAAGCGGGGAGCCTTTCTCACTTTTGGCCGCTGGGAATTGAGCCTTGAATCTTGCTCCCTTGCTTCTCCATTGGCCACTGACCATTGGACGTTGGTCTTTGCCTGATTTGCCGTCGCCGCGGGAATCTGCGCGGAGTTCGTTCACCCCCTCCTCTGGGTGGACGCCAAGAACCCGCCTACCGGTGCGAAGAAAGAGACGGTAGAGTTAAGGAATTGCGCAGTTTTCCCGTGCGGTCTCTCCGAGGGTGCTGGTCGTCTTGAGGGTCCCCCCGCCAGTCTGGTCGGGAGGATCGCAGGGGCGATGGTATCTCGTGCTGGCGGTTGCACCCAAGGTGGGTGAGGACTCAGCATGGGTCCGCCAGTCGCCCGACATCCAGCCGGCAGCCGCCCCAGTCAGGAATGAGTTGATGCAACCGCGGCCCAACGACAGAATGCTCGAGCGTACCCTGCTGTTTGTTGCTCTTTCGATCGGCATTCTGCTGCTCCATAGTTACGTGACGGCAAAATTCCGTCCACCGAAGCCGGTGGCGGCGAAGCCGCCGCTCCAAGATCGCGCCGAGGCGAAACCGGATGCGGACAAACCCGTCAAGCCGGCCGAGGGCGAGGCCGAGAAAGCGCCCGAAAAGGAGCAGCCGCCGGCGGCGGAGGCCGAACCGGCTGTGGCCGAGGCAGCGCCGGAGCTGCCGGAGAAGCTGATCTCGATCGGCTCGGCGGACCCGGCAAGCCCCTACCGGTTGCTGGTGACGCTGACCAGTCGCGGCGCGGCGGTGGTTCGGACTGAGTTGAACAGTCCGCGTTATCGCGACGTCGACGATCGATCCGGGTATCTCGGCCATGTTGCCTTCGACACGGGGCTTCGCGGTGAAGGCTGCCCGGTTGAGGTCGTGGGCAAGGGGACGCCCGCCGAAGAGGCGGGGCTTCAGGTGGGCGACTTGATCACCTCGATCGATGGTCGCGGCGTGACCGGTTACCGCTCGTTGATCAAGGCCTTGGCGCCGACGCGGCCGGGCCAGACCGTGGCCGTCGGCTATGTCCGCGAGGGCAAGCAGCAGACGGCCGACGCGGTGCTGCGGCGTCCGCCAATGGCCGTTACCCGGCCGGAAGGCGATGATCCGCTTTCGTTCCTGCTGACGCTTCACCAGGTCGACGACCAGAAGCTGGCCGATCTTGACAAGAGCCGCTTCGCGTCGATTCGCGCGGACAAGGGTCAGCCGATTGTTCCGCGGGATGGAGCGATCGGTGCCGAACTCGACGGCGTGGCCTTGCGCCAGTCGAGCTGGGAAGTGGTTTCCTCGACGATCGAGGAGGCCGTCTTCCGCCGCGCGCTGCCCCGACTTGGCCTGGAGGCGATCAAGACCTATCGATTGGCGAAAGTCGACCCTGGCGCGGCGGACCAGGCCGACTACCGAGCGTATCACCTCGAACTGGAAGTCTCGCTCCGCAATATCGGCCAGAGCGAGCACAAGATTGCCTACCAGCTCGACGGCCCAACCGGCCTGCCGGTCGAGGGGGCATGGTATGCAAATAAGGTCGGCCCGGGATGGGGGCTCTACGGTCTGCGCGACGTGCTGATCTCGCAGAACGCCAAGATACCGAACGTGATCCGCTGCACGAAAATCGCGGAAGATGATTGGGGCGTGGAAATCAAGAACGAAGAAGACGAGTTGACGTACATCGGCGTCGACGCCCAGTACTTCTCCTCGGTGCTGATCCCCAAGAAGCTGCCCGGCCAGGCGGGCTCCTGGTTCTCTCGCGCGCACGCGATTCGCGTCGGCGACGTCAAGAAGGACCTCGCCAAGACCACGAATACGTCTTGCCGCCTGGTTTCCGTGCCGCGGACGCTCAAGCCGGGCGAAGAAATCTCGCATGCCTACGAGATCTTCGCGGGGCCGAAACGCCCGCCGCTGCTCCGCCAGTACGGGCTCGGAGAATCGGTGTTTTACGGATGGTTCTGGTGGGTCGCCATTCCCATGCAGCACATCCTCCACTTCTTCGAGGGGTACATCGCCTTCAATGCAGCCGGAGATCAAGAAAATCTCGGAAAAGTACAAGAAGGACCCCGAGGCCCTCCGCCACGCCCAGCAGGAACTGTTCCGCAAGCACAACTATAACCCGCTCAGCGGCTGCCTGCCGGTCTTCCTTCAACTGCCGATTTTCATCGGCCTCTACCGGGCGCTGATGGTCGATGTCGAGCTCCGCGGGGCGGCGCTGCTCGGACCGTCGATCCGCTGGTGCTCCAACCTGGCGGCGCCCGACATGCTCTTCGATTGGAGCGGCTTCTGGGCATCGATCGGATGGGGCTCGTTCAACAGCGGCCAAGGCATGCTCTCACTCGGCCCATACTTCAACATCCTGCCGCTGGTGACGATCGCGCTGTTCATCGTGCAGCAGAAGATGTTCATGCCGCCGCCGGCCGACGACCAGGCGAAGATCCAGCAGAACATGATGTCGTTCATGATGATCTTCATGGGGCTGATTTTCTTCAAGGTGGCGAGCGGGCTGTGCCTCTACTTCATCGCCTCGAGCCTCTGGGGAGTGGCCGAACGCAAGTTGCTGCCAAAACACGAAAAAGACCAGGGCGCCGGCCAGGCAAGTCTTCCAAGCGCGCCGGCACTGCCGCGGCGCGAGGGATTTTTGCCGCCGGGATCGTCCGGAAAACGCAAGAAGAACCGCGGGCGGCGCTGATCGGCCGGCTGGGCATGGTCTACTCGTTGGACGACACGATCGCGGCGATCGCCTCAGCCCGCGGAGGCGCCGCACGCGGAATCGTGCGGATCAGCGGCCCTGCCGCCGCCGAGTGCCTGGCCGCCATCGTTCGCCAGCGGCCCAGCCCGGCCCCCTGGAGAGAAACGCCGCACACGCTCGTTTTTCAAACGGAACTGGAGCTTGCCGGACTGGCCTTGCTGCCGGCCGAAGTGATCTTCTGGCCGGACCAGCGGAGTTACACCGGGCAATCGGCGGCGGAGATCCATACGCTCGGCAGCCCCCCCTTGCTGCAACACGTGCTCGAAGCCCTCTGCGCCGCCGGCGCCCGGCTCGCCGAACGGGGTGAATTTACCATGCGGGCGTTTCTCTCCGGGCGGATCGATCTGACCGAGGCGGAAGCCGTCCTTGGAACGATCGAGGCCGCCGACAACCGGCAGTTGGACGCCGCCCTGGTCCAACTCGCCGGCGGCATCGCCGACCCGCTCCACCGGCTCCGCCAATCGATCCTCGGTCTTCTGGCCCACTTGGAAGCCGGCTTGGATTTTCCCGACGAAGATTTGCCGTTCTTGAACCGGGAAGACCTCAGGCAGCAGCTTCAAGCAGCGGTCGCCGAGGTCGATCGGCTTGCCGAGCGGATGGCAAAACGCGTCGAATCCTCCGAGACGGTCCGCGTGGTTTTGACCGGCAGGCCCAATGTCGGAAAGAGCAGCCTCTTCAACGCCTTGGCAAGGGACGCCAAGGCCCTCGTTTCCAACATACCGGGCACGACCCGAGACTATCTTATCGCCGACCTGGATTTCGACGGGGTCCGCTGCCGCCTGATCGATACCGCCGGAATCGACGAGCGGCCCGGCCAGCCCGCCGACGACGTCGAGCGTGCCGCCCGCGAGATGGCCGAGCGCCAGTCGGGCGCTGCCGACGTGCTGCTCGTGTGCGTCGAGGGGGGCGCGGCCCCTGGGGCGACTCTCTCGGAAGATCATCCTGGCGCCGGACCATGCCGGATCATCGTCGAGACCAAGGCGGATTTGCGGCCGGCAGAGTCCGTATCGCCGGCCGCGGTGGTCACCAGCGCGCTGACCGGCGCGGGGATCGCCGAGTTGGAGTCGCGCCTTCGCGACGCCGTTCTGGCAGCCTCCAGCGGCGAGGGCGACGTCGTCGCCGGCACGGCGGTCCGCTGCCGCGTTTCGCTCGAAGCGGCCTCCGCTGCTCTCCAGGGCGCGCTCCGGCTGGCCGCCTCAAGCGGAGGCGAGGAGCTGATTGCCGCCGAGATGCGGGTCGCGCTCGGCGCGCTTGGCCGCGTCGTCGGCGCCGTGTATACCGACGATCTTCTGGACCAGATTTTCAGCCGGTTCTGCATCGGCAAGGAGCCCGAACGGCCCGGTCGATGCTGGAGCATCGCAGCTCTTCTCTTGGCCACGCACATCGAAACCAGGGGGGCCGCCTTGTTCCGGCGCCGCTTTGCAGCGACGGAAGACCCACGCTCGACCAGGTCAGTCGGATCGATTGGTCCGCAAGAGCCTCTCGCCGGGAACGACTTGGGCCGGTACCCCGCTGGTCGCCGCCATCACGGCGTCCACGTCCGCGCCGGGATCGGTGCCGTCGCTGGCGGCGCCTTTCGCCTTGCTTGAAGGAAGCAGCCGATAGGCCCCGGCGTCAACTCCTGCGGCGGTGAAGGAATCGAACCAGATCTCCAGGACGTTTGCTTCCAGGAGCACGCGGCGGGCGGTCTTGATCTCGAAAAGATTCTTGATCACCCAGTTGTTGGGGTACTTCAGGGGGAACCATGCTGGGTTTTTGTAGAAATGGTTGCGGCGGATCTCGATGTCGGCCGCGACCATGCACTCGGCGGTATTCTTTGCGCCGCCGAACATGATGTTTTCCGCGCCGCCTTCGAGGAAATTGTTCACGATCTTGAACGGTCCGGGCCCGTTCCAGCAGCAGATCGCCTGGGAGTCGGCGCCGTGGAAGTGGCACTCGCTGATCCACGAGTCGATCACGGCCGTCGAGCGGCTGTTGATCGTCAGCCCGCGCTGGCTGTTGAGCCGCGGGTTGCCGTGGATGTAAACGCGGTCGAAGACGAAATGCGACGGCACGTCGCCAAGCGCGGTGCTTTGGTGGGAAAGCTCGACGATCGCGCTGAGCTCGGCGACCTCGGGAGCGGCGGTGAACTCGATGCCGACGAACCGCCAGCGGCCAGCGGCCGGCGCCGCCCGCAGGGCCGGCCGCCAGTTACCGTCGCTGACGATCTTGGCCATGCGCGGAGCATCGGCGGGAGTGGCGCGGGAGCCGGGCGGGGGCAGCCGGTCTTCCGCCGAACTCTTCAGGATGATCCACCCCTCGCCCATCTTCTTCGGCAACGTGAATCCGCCCGACCAGCGCGCGCCCGCCTCAAGCACGATCGTGTCGCCGGGCACGGCGGTGTCGATCGCCGCCTGCAAAGAATCGCCCTGGCGGACGCGAATCTCGTTTCCGTTCTGGGCGGGCATGGTGGTGTCGACGTACTGGCGGGGTAGCTCCGGCTGGCGGAAGGAAACCGGATCTGCACCAGCCGAGTTCGGCTCCGCGGCCGTCACACCATCCGCCAGCCACACTGCCACTGCCAGACAGATTGCCGAGCGGAGAAGTAACTCGAAGCATCGCATTCTTCTACTTCCCTTTCTCCCGAAGGGGAGAGTTTCATCGGGGCGACGAGGTTGCCCTTGGTGCTGAGGATCTCGGTCTCAAAACGCCCCATCTCGCTGGTCAGCCCGCCGGTGACGAGCGGACTCGATGAGAACCCGTCGCATGGCCTCCGCGGCGGCGGCAAAGAAATGGCTGCGGCTGTTCCAATGCCGAGCCTTCTCCGCATCCACCAGCCGGAGATACACCTCGTGAACCAAGGCCGTCGCCTGGAGCGTCTGCCCGGGCTTTTCCTGGGCCATTTTCGCCGCCGCCAGTTTGCGCAACTCGTCGTAGACCAACGGCAGGAGGTGCTCAGCGGCCGAGGGGTCGCCCTGTTCGATGGCAGACAATATCTGGGTGATATCGGTCATGGGCGTGGTTTCAAGAAGAGACTGTGCCGATTATAGCTGCCCAGAGTCGTGGCAGTCATCCCCCCGGAGGAAGGCCGGAGCCAAGTGGCTTTCCCCTTCAGATAACGGCTGGAAGAAAGTGGTCTATCTGTGATAATTCCTGGCAAGATAGGGAAACCCGAGGGACGTTCCAAGAAAACCGAAAACCCTCGCTTTTCCCCGGAAAACGAGGGTTTTCAGGCGATTCGGAGCAATGGGCGATGACGGGCTCGAACCGCCGACTTCCGCCTTGTAACGGCGAGCCTGCCGAAAACGAAACAATGTCTCACAAGGGGTTATGGCGACGCATCTGCCGGTTTGCACCAGGGTTTGCACCAGCAAACCGGAAAAGGCCAACGACGGCCTACCGAAGGAAGCTTCGCCCAACGTGTTGCCGGCCGTCCAGGTGGCCGATGGCCACAAGCAATACCAAGCGAATGGCGTTGAACATCGGGCCGACGGAGCCGACCCTTTGGTAAAGCTCGCCGCCGACCTGCTCACGCTCTCGCCCGCGGCCGGGCAGCGGCACAGAGAGACTGTTTGAGGACGGGTGCAGTGGAGTGATGACGGGCGGCGAATCAAGATGGATCGGGAACAGGATGCGGAGACTGGAGTGGGGCAATGCGAGCGGTCTCGGGCTCGAAGCAGTGGAGCCGAAGCGGTGGGCGGGCAGTCGACGGCGGCGCCTTCTCCAGTGTCGAGCGCGCGGGCGAACGCATGGCAGCGGAGATGTGTTGCACTTCGAGGAGACGGCGCCTCGGGTGCTGGCATGGGAAGAAGGATGTCCGAGCGGTGCAGCATCCCAGGAACTTCTCGCGAAAGGTGATGGCGAGCCGAGGCCAGACGCCGTCACTGATAGGGATCGGCGCCGGCGAGAATGAATCCGTCCAGGGGCCCCACCCGGGGTCAGAATGTTTCCAGCCCCCCCTGCCGCGCTCGCTCGCGGGACTCTAGTTAGCCCGTGTGGATCACTCAAGAAAATTTAGTGTTACAATGGGGCATTTCCCGTGCACACGCAGTCACCGGCCTCGTTTCATCAGCGATTTCGGCTTACCGACTATCGCCCCCTTGGGATGACGCCAGAGTCGATCGGGAGACATTTTTGGGGGGGGGCTTGCGGTCACAGATGCGAGTGGTTTGCCTCGACCGATAGAAGACATTTGCCACTTCGACTCCTACCGTTCTTCACGGTGGCCACAGTTCAGAAGTC
>JAMOAF010000715.1 GCA_023621895.1 Planctomycetota bacterium | reverse complement strand
ATGGTGAATGGTGAATGGTGAAGATTCAATGACCAGGCTCCAATCTCCAATTGCCGGTGCCGCAGTCTGTGTCTTAATGGCTTGTGCCGCTGCCGCTCTTGGACAGGAAGCATCGGCCGTCCAACAAACCGCGGCTGAAAAAGACGCGCCCTGTCTCCGGAGCAGCGCCGATCCGAGTTGCGCCGCCGCCGTCCCGGCGCCCTGCCCGCCACGGCCGCTTCCGCTCGCGCGGCCCTCTCGAGCATCTGCTCCAGGCCGCTCTGCACCTGGAAGCCGCCGGAGAAGCGCAGCGAGCGGCCGAGGTCCGCAAGTTGGCCGCCAGCGAGGGGCAGTGCACGCCTGGCTGTACCGCGAGGAATGAGTCGGTCGCCTCTGCCTCATCGTCTCCCCCGGGGGCCCAACAAGTCCTCGTCAAATTGAAGGTCTGCGAACTTTCGCGATCTCGGATGAAAGAGCTTGGCCTGGAGTTTCCAGCAGGCTCCGGCGCCAACGCCGCCGCAACCCCGGTTGCGGCTGCGCCCGCGGGCCGGTCGCCGTGGCTCGTCGAGCGGAAGAATGTCGTTCTCGAAATGCTCGATCGGTTCCAAGAGAAGGGCCTTCTTCGAGTCCTCGCCGAGCCAACCATCGTCACCGTCAGTGGCAGGCCCACAAGCTTTCACTCGGGCGGACAAGTGCAAGTCGCCCGGCCGGCGCCCGACGGTTCTGCGACACTCGAAATCGCCGACGTTGGCACCCGGGTTGATCTCGTCGCGGTCGTAACCGCTCCCGAAAGCCTCCAGTTGGAGCTGCGGATGCAAGTCAGCCAGGCCGACCAGTCGCACTCGCTGAAAGTGGGCGATATCCTGGCTCCGACAGTGCGTCTCCGCTCGGTGAGCACCCGAGCCGATATTCGTTCCGGCCAGGCCCTTCTGCTTGGCGGCCTTGTCCAACAGACGGCCAAGCCAGCCGGCCCTGCAATCGCCGCGAATGAGCCCGCGAAAGCGGCCGAAGAGGTGGAACTCTTCTTCCTGATCATGCCGGAAATCGTCGATGGCGCCGGGATCGCCCGGGCATCCTCGGCGAAGGCCGAATGACGCTGGCGGGCACCGCCGCCATCCCGCGCTGTTTTCAGTTTTTGTTCCGAGTCGGACCAATCACCGGTCGCGAGTCTCTATATTTAAGTCAGCGTCCCGAAGGGACACCCCTAAGTCAGCCCAGGGCGGAGCGCGGCGAGTGAAACGAGCCGCCCGCAGCCCTGGGTCAGAAGCCCCGTCCGACCCTTCCAGCCCCAACGGGGCGGCCCTAACAAACAGGCCAAAAGCATGTCTCAATCGTTGGCCAACGTCCAAATGGATCAATTGTTTTCCGGCCGGTGATGGGATCTCTTCCGTAAGTGCGCGGCCAACAGCGCGTCCAAGAAGGCCTCGCGCCGATTCCCGTCCGCCCCGTTGCCCGGCCCGGGTGGTTTCACCTTATCATTTGGAGCCCATGGCGGTTGCGATCAGGGCATCGACGAAGAGTGCGAAGTACGCGATCGTCCCGGCCACGATCACGATGTGCCACACGACGCCGGGGCGATCCTCGCGCCTCAGCCTGGCGTGCAGCAGATACACGAGCATCACGGCCGAGAGCGAGAGGACCGGAGCCTCCAATGCCGAGACCAGCACGATCAGCACGACCGGCTCACCCGTGAAGAGCAGCGCGAAGATGATCAGGCAGAGAGACGTGATCCCCGCCCGGTACCACGCCAGGTCGGACCATCGCCGGGACCGCGGGGCAATGATCCGAACCGCCGTGCGCAGGGCTCGGGCCTTGCCGTCGACAAGGCCGATGATCGTCGAGGAAAGGATCGCCAGGGCGGCGATGGTGAAGATGTAGAGCGCCTGGGGGCCGGCGGCCGCCGTCAACATCCGCGAGAGCACCGCCGTCGTTTCATCGCGGGCAGGCACCAGCGGGCCGCCATCCGGACCGGCCGTGCCCAGCGTGATCGACCCGATCGCAAGGAACGCCAGCGATACGAACATCATTATCATGTAGGACACGCCGGCGTCGAGGCGCGCCAACGAAAACCACGACCGGAAGTGCTCGTGGTCCTGCGAAAGGTCCGCCGCCGCGCCAGGATTGCCGCGCGGACGGGCGTAGCCTTTCTCCAGAATCCAGAAGCTGTAAAGAAGGGTCGATGTGCCGCCGGCCGTCCAGCCAAGCAGGCTGATGAGCGTCTGGCCTGAACCGGGCGGCAGCCGCGGGATGCCCTCGCGCAGCAGCCAGCCCGGCGGGGGCTGAAGCACGGACAGGCTGTAGAGCACTCCAGCGATCAGGGTCAACGAGAGGACGAAGGCCGCCTTTTCCACGGGCCCGTAGGCGCCCTTGAGGAGCAGGAGGAACGTCACAACCACGACAACCACGGCCCACTGGATCATCGACAACGCGGGAAAGATCGCGAACAGGGCCGACCCGCAGGCCAGGGCGATCCCCGCATAGCCGACCGCGCCAAGGAGGAAGACAAGGGCCATCATCCACACGAACCAGTTGCGCGGGCCCGGCAGGTGCGAGAAGCCCTCGAAGATGTCCTCGCCCGTGGCGATCGTGTAACGAGCCAGGCCCAAGGTGAGCGCCAGCTTGTAGCCAATCGAGACCAAGATCACCCAGCCGATCGAAATCCCGAACATCGCTCCCGCACGGGGAGTAAGGATCAGTTCACCCGATCCGATCGCCGCCGCCGCCAAAAGGATGCCGGGGCCGATCCGCTTCAGTCTTGCGCCGAAACTCTGGGGAGGGAGAGACGTAAGTTCGTCCATAATCGGGGAGCCCCTGATGGCTGGCGGCGTTCATCGTGTTTCGCGTACCACGCAACGTCGGATTGACCAAACAAGACACCGCATCCGTCTTGGCCGTGCCTGTCGAAGCCCAGCCGGTCGTGTCCTCCAGTCAGGCAACCGTTCCTAGTTGAGGGTCAACACGCGCGGCGCCTTCCCGCACTCGGGAATCTTGACCGTGGCCGCCGAGCGGGCTTCGTTCCACTCGAAGTCGGTCACGGCGGTCCCGTCGAGCGCGACCGTTTTCGGCCGGGCCGGCAGATGGATCGTCGCCGTGAACTGGCGCGTTGCGGGCATTCCGGCATAAGCGCCCTGGCGGCCGCCGATCGAAAGCCTGACGCTCCGGCCGGACGTCTCGCAGGTCAAGACCGTCCGGGCGAACTGGCCCTTGCGGTAACCGAGGCTCTCGCCGTCGTCTTCATACAGCGTGAAGCTGCTCCGCGCCGCCGGATAGACGAGCAAGCCCACCTCGGGCGACCAGCCCTTCTCGACGTGATCGCAGGCGGGCCAGGTGGGGATGATCGCGCCGCTCTTGACCCATAGCGCGCCGCCCCGCGTGGGCGTGATCTGCACGGCGGTCGTGGCCGGCCCCTCCAGCCGCTTCCCGCTCCAAAAGTCGATCCAATCGCCCTTCGGCAGGCGGACTTCCTTGACGTAGGCCGAAACCAACAGGAAGTCGCCCAACATGTATTGCCCCAGGCTCCCGTCCCAGGCCGGGTCGTCGGGGTAGGCCAGCGGCATCGCCCGCATCACCGGATAACCGGTCGCCGCGGCTTCCGCCGCCGCCGAGTACAGATACGGCAGCAACCGGTAGCGGAGCCGGCCGTACTCGCGAAACGCCTCGGTGTGGACGTCCTCCAGCAGCCAGGGCTGGTACCAGTAGTCCCAGTTGTTCTGCTGGGCCCAGGTCTGCAAAAACCCGAAGTGGATGCCCTCGACATCGGTGACGGTCATGTCGCACGAGTGGTTCGAGTGGCCCGACAGTCCGAGGTTCAACATCGAGGCCAACGGCTTGGGCCCGCCCCCGGTGTCGCCGGCCCAGGTGGCGACGAACTGCTGCACTCCCGCGTAGCCGCCGGCGGAGTAGATCATCGAGCGGCGCCCGGCGTGCTCCTCGAACCCGCGGGCCATCTGCTTGGCGTAGATCACCGGGTAGAGGTTGTGCATCTCCTCGTCGCTCATGCCGTTGGCCCACTCGCGCTTCGGGTGCTCGATCACCTGGCTGGAACCGTCGAGCTTGAACGCCGCGACGCCTTGATCGACGAACTTCTTCAGATGCTCGAACCACGGCTCGAGGGTCTTCGGCTCGCTCGTCGCCGGCGCGGCCCCTTTCCCCGCCTTCGACGGTTTGCTGAGGCGCTGGTCTTCAAAGCCATCGACCACGTTCACGCCGGCGCCCTTGGCGGCCGGCTTTGCGCCCGACGGCGCCCGCCCGGAAAGTAGCTGCTCCTCGTAAACCCCCAGATCGTAGTCGCAGCAGAGCCACAGGCTGAGCTTGAACCCCTTGCGCTTCAGCGCGCCGAGGAAGGTGTGCGGCCCCTTGGGCGCCCAATAGGGGATCGGAAAACGCTGCGGGTGCCAGGCCTTTTCAGTGCTGTCGTCGTAGAACTTCGACATCCAGCCGGGCTCCAGCCCCAGCACGTCGCACGGCATCCGCTCGCGCCGGAAGGTCAGCGCCTCGTTCAGCAGGTTGAACGCGTCGATGTTCTGGTTGCAGACGTAAGTGAAGGCATAACCCCATATCGGCAGGAGCGCCGGCCGGCCGCTGAACGACGTGTACGTGTCCAGCAGGCTGCGGTAGTCCGGGCCGCAGAACAGGTAATAGTCGAGATCGCTGCGCCGCGCAGTGCAGATCATCCGCTGCGGATCGCTCTTGCCGACGTCGATCGTGTTGCGCCAGGTCGTGTTCATCAACAGGCCCCAGCCCCGGCTGCTGAACACGACCGGGATGGGAATATAGGCTTTCACGTTCAAGACCCAGAACTCGTAGGCGCCGCCCCGGCGCATGACGTTCTCGCGGCTGACATCGCCCATTCCATAGAGCCGCTCATCGTTGCTCAACGCAAACCGGACGTCGTAGCCGCCGCCGGCCTGGTACTGCGGCGCGGCCTGTTCGGTGAGCGGCTTTCCGGCGGCATCCGCCAGGGTAATGGCCCCGTCGCTGCCCCGGATCGCGAGTTTGGCCTGCTTGGTGGCCAGCGTATGCACGCCGTTGGCCTCCGCCTTCTCAAAAGCGGCTTCCGGAAAGTCGGCGGCGAGCACGCCGTAGCGGTTCAGCCCGGACTCGGTCCACTCGCCGGTCTTGCTGTAGCGGATGCGGAACAGGCGATCGGCGAGCACGTCGACCCTGACCTGGCCGCCCCCACCCAAGGCCAAGACGACATTCTGCTTCGTCAGCGGCGCGGTGTCGGCCCAGCCGGCCGTCTTTCCCGCTTCTGCCGCTCCAGACGTGCCGGCCAGCCCGCCCAGGAAGATGCCAAGGCCGATCCAGAAACCGGCCCGGAAAGATCGAGAGACGCGCGGCCGCCGCCGGCTCTCGGACAGGTTGCAGCATACGGGCCGGTTCATGAAATCGCTCATCGTGGATACCTCTGGAGAATTGTCCTCAACGGATAGTTGTCGTTTATTGTGCAATCGCTGTTCAGGCTGCCGGCGGCGATGCCTGCCGCTCACCGATACAGGATCGGCTCCTTCCGCCAATCCTTGTCCTTGTCCTGGGCCCAGTCCTTCACTCGCGGCCGCCGCTCGCGGAGGCGGACCGACTCGATCCCCAGGAAGTAGCCGCTGGAATCGCGGTTCTTGCCGACGCATTCCAGCCGGAGCGTGTAATCACCCGGCTCGGGCCAGAAATCCAACAGGTGCCACTCCCAATCGGAAACGTCCTTGCCGTAGAGATCGATCGGCCGGCCGATCGCGATCCCGTTCAGGTACGCCTGGTAACGGCCATAGTCCGGCGCCCGGGTGCCCTTGATCAGCAGCCGCCGCGGTTCTTTCTCCTTGACGGTGAAGGGTATCTCGACCCAGGCGCCCTCGGCCTCTTCTGGCTGGTAGAAAAGCTGCCCCTCGGGGAAGAACCCGAGATTCTCCTGCACGCGCGCCCCGCCGGCCCCATGGTGCTTTTCATCCGTATACGGCCTGGCTGGAAAGATCAGGTCGAGGTTCGGCAGCGCCCGCTCCGCCGCGCTTGGCGCTCGGGCGGCGAACGTCGGCGTACCGGTCTGGTACCAGAAGGCGACGCTCGCATAGTCGTCCTGCCGCTCGTTCCAACTGTGGGTCTCGCCCTTGGCGTTCTCGTCCGGCGAGATCCAGCCCCAGTGCTCGATGGTGACCTTGATCGCCTCGCTAAAGACGATCGGGTCGTGGATGTGCCAGCGGTAGGCGCTCGTGTGGCCGCCGACGATTCCCCACTGGTCGAAATAGGGCGTGCCGAAGTAGGGCGTGCTGGTGGTCCTCAGGCCCCAGGCCGAGAGGAAATAGTCCTCGGTGCCGGTGCCCCAGATCGAAGCCTTCGGCTCCCCGTCGATATAGATTTTCTCGTCCCCCTCGCCGAACCAGGAGGGGCTGCGCGTGCGGACCGAAAGCACGGTGCCCACGTAATGCCCCTTCCCCCGCGTGTCGAGGATCACGTAGTCCCGCCCCTGGGCGACCGGGTATTCCTGGCGGTACTGGGCGTAAAAATACGGCGTGTCTTCCGGCAGCGAGTCGAGCTTGAGCCAGTCGATGTTGTAATACAGGAGGTTGAGTTTTTTCTGGCCCTGGTTGACGATCTCGACGCGGGCCGATTTCCGGAACGGCATCCGCCAGAAGCAGTTGTAGGAATCGGCGTCTTCGACGACGACGGGAACGCTGATCACTTCGCTCCGCTTGCCGAACGAGTTGGCGAAGAAGTCGCCGAACGGGGCCTCGACGCCGGGCCGCTCCGAGCCGTCGTAGTAGATTCGCAGGAGAACCTCCTGGTGATTCGCCGAGCCCTCCGGGGCCCAGCGATGGGGCTCCGGGCCCAGGAACGTGAACCACATATGGGTGATCGCCCCTGGCCCCCGGGCGTCGAGAACGACCTTGGTCGCGCCGGCCTCCAGGCGGGAATTGTCGCGGTTGCTGTGCGCGTAATCGCCGTTCTCGTCGACCCCGGTCGACGTCGAGCGCATGCTGCGCCCCGCGTGGGGCCTTGCCAGGTCGTCGAGGTCGCCGGCCAGGCCCGGGGCGGCGGCCAGCCACGCCGCCAGCGCCAGCAAGGCCGGGCGGTAATCCAGAATGCTCGGACTCATGCTCAAAACCTTTCTGTTCCCGGACCGGACGCGCGGCGGCTGTCGCCTGTTTTCAGCCGGCTTGCGGCGGCGCGGCGTTGCCCGTGATTGCCGCGGCGCGAGGACCGGCGCGAGCAGGACTGGCGCTGGATTGTAAGCGAACTCGGTGCGGGTTGCCAGATTCGGCGGCAAAAGAAAAGAGCGAGCCGATCTCCCTTGTGCTTGCGTCGGAAAGTCGGCGGGATGACAATGGTCGGGCTGCCGGCATCCGGCGAAACGGCGGATGCCCGATGGCCCCTCGCCCGATCGACCTCCGGAAAGGTTAAGGTAATGACCACCTGCCGACTGATCCTCGCCGCGATGCTTGTTGCCGAGTCGCTCGTCTCGCACGCAAGCAGCGCCGCGCTCGAAGGACGCGTTTACCTGGATGCAAACCAGAACGGCCGGCTTGATCCGGGTGAACCCGGGGTCGCCAACGTCCTGGTCAACAGCGGCCGGAATGTCGTGGCGTCGGACTCGGACGGCCGTTACCGCCTGGAGGGCGGCGGCAACCGCGCCCTCGTGTGGATCAACGTGCCCGGCGATTGCCAACCAGTGGGCTCGTTCTGGCGCTGGGCCGATGGGGCCAAGGGGGCGGACTTCGGTCTCGCCAAGCGCGCCGAGCCGAAGGATTTCTGCTTCGTCCAGATCACCGATGCGCATCTGGGCCGCGACGATCTCCTGCGCGAATTCGCCGGGCATCTCAACCAGTTGGATGTGCCGATCGCCTTTGTGGTCAACACGGGCGACCTCGTGGGCGGCGTGGACGTGGTCGCGCCGGACAAGGCCCGCGAGCAGTTCGATCGATATCTCAGCGCCGCCGCGGCCTTCACCGTGCCGCTCTGGAATCTGCCGGGGAACCACGAACACGTGGCGACCAATGTCGCCGGAGCCGACAAGAACCATCCACACTACGGCAAGGGACTCTATCGGCAATTGCTCGGACCGGCGTACTACGCCTGGGATTGGGGGGACGTGCATTTCGTGGCCCTCGACGGCACATCCCTGCCCTACCAGGAGAAGCTCGGCGAGGAGCAGTTGGCCTGGCTCCGCGCCGACCTGGCCTTCCAGCCGGCGGACAAGCCCTTGGTGCTGTTCTGCCATCAGTCGCTTGCCGCCTTGCGCGACGCGGACGAGTTGGCTGGCGTGCTGCAAGGCCGCCGTGTCCTGGGAGCCTTCTGCGGGCACCTGCACCGCACATTCAGCACCGAACTGGCCGGTTTTCCCGTGTATCACACCGGCGCACTCTCCGGCGCTTGGTGGAGCGGGCCCAATCCGGACGGCACTCCCCAGGGTTTCCGGCTGGTGCAGATCAACAACGGCAAGCTGAAGACGGCCTACGGCGGCCGGGAAGGGCGTTATCCCCTCTACGTCGCCGCGCCGCCGGCGTCGAGCGTCCAGGCGGGGAAGATACCGTTTGAAGTCGTGCTGCTCGATTTCGGCAAGCCGGTAGAGCCCGCCGCCCAACTGGCGGATCACGCCCTGCCGCTGCAATGCGTGCTCCGCGAGGGACTGTGGTCGACTTGGAAGGGCACGGCCGACACGACTCAAGTGGACGACGGCGATCGCCTGCTGCGGCTGACCTCCCGGCTGGGCAGCGAGGTCAGCCGGTCCGAGATGCGATACCTGGTCGTCAATGGACGCCGGCAACCGTACCGGGCCGATGCGCCCGCCACGCTGAAGTTTCAGGTCCGCCGGGTCAACGCGCCCAACGAAGTGCTGTTGGACGGCTTGCCGTTGGCCATTATCCCCGCCAACACGCCCGACGAGGCGACGGTCTCGTTCGAGATTTCCCCGGACCGATTGGCCAAGGTCAATCGCGTGACGCTGCGGGCGGCCATCGAGCGCGAAAACGACCGGGACGACTTCTCGGCCGGCCCGATCTGGCTCGAATACAAGGCCCGGAAGTTCTACGACCTGCGCTTCCCGACCTTCGACCGGCAGAATGTCGGCGACGCGCCGGGCGCGCACTACCAGCCTGAAAGGGACTGGTACTTCTGCCTGCCCTGAGATGCCGCTTCTTGTCAAAGGACATCCCGTGAACCGTGCCTGTCGGATTGGACTTCTCGTCGGCCTATGCGGCGCGCTCTGCCAGGCGACGGAGCCATCCGCGCCTCTGCTCGGCCCGTTGCCGGCTGAGGATCGGCCGCTGGCGGAGCGTTTCTCCGCGCCGCCGGCCTCGGCGCGGATTCTGCGAATCATCCATGCGCAGAAGGACAGTCCGGCGGAACAGGACCGGCAGTTGCAGACCTTGGCGGCGCAGGGTTTCGGCGGCTTTGCGGGCAACGTCGCCTTCGATGGCTACGTGGACGACGAGACGAAGTGGCCCGCTTTCTTGCGCGGCGTCCGCCTGGCCAAGGCGGCCGGCATGTCGCTCTGGCTCTACGACGAGTGCGGGTACCCGTCCGGCAGCGCGCGAGACCTCACGCTCCGCGGCCATCCGGAGTGGGCCGCCCGTGGCCTGCTCGTGGCCGGCACGGACACCTCGGGCGGCGCCGTTTCGCTCGCGCTGCCGCCCGGTCGACTCGTGCTGGCCGCCGCGCTGCCGCGGCGCGACGGCGCGATCGCGCTGGATGAAGCGAGGGACCTGGCAGCCTCGATCCGCGACCGGCAGCTCTCCTGGCAGGCTCCGGCGGGCGAGTGGTTTGTCGTGGTGATGACCGATGACCTGATCTACGAAGGGACACATGCGGCCGTCAGCCTCGCCTTCAAAAAGCCCTGCATCGACCTGCTGACGCCGGAGCCGACCGCGCGGTTCCTGGAAGTGACACATCAGCGGTACGCGGAAAAGCTGGGGCCGGACCTTGGGCGGTATTTCGTCTCGACGTTCACCGACGAGCCCTCGCTCCAGAACCTCTGGCTCCGTCCCATGCCCTACCGCGTGCTGCCCTGGTCGCTGACCATCGAGCAAGAGTTCAGCAAACGCCGCGGCCGCCCGTTGCGCCCGCTGCTGCCGGCGCTGGTGGCCGAGGCCGGGCCGGCCGGCGCCCGGGCGCGCTATGATTTCTGGAACACCGTGGGCGAATTGGTCTCGGAGAATTACTTCGGCCAGATTCAGAACTGGTGCCACAAACACAACATCCTCTCCGGCGGCCACCTGTTGATGGAGGAGTCGCTCGTCGGGCACGTGCCGCTCTACGGCCACTTCTTTCGCTGCCTGCGGCGGCTCGACGCCCCCGGCATCGACTGCCTGACGAGCCTTCCACCGGAGGTCCCCTGGCAGATCGCCCGGCTGGTCGGCAGCGCCGCCGATCTCGAAGGCCGCAGCGTCACGATGTGCGAAGTCTCCGACCACAGCCAGCGTTACCGCGCGGCGGGCGACACGCGCCCGATCCGGGCCGTCACCGAGGACGAGATTCGCGGCACCTGCAATCGGCTAATCTGGGGCGGCATCAACACGCTGACCAGCTACTATGCGTTCAAGGACCTGACCGACGAGCAGTTGCGGCGGATCAACACGCACGCCGGCCGCTGCCAGACAATGCTCCGGGGAGGGCGCCAGGTAACGGATATCGCGGTGCTCTACCCCATCGAGAGCATCTGGCCAGTCTTCATTCCCGCGCTGCGGGGCGCGACGGACGAGCCCGCGGCGCGCCGCGCCGAAAGCGTTTTCGATGGCGCCAGTTCGGCGCTGTACGCGGCCAGCCGCGATTTCGCCTACGTGGATTCGCAGGCACTCCGCGAAGCGCGGGTCGCCGGCGCCGCGCTGACGCATGGCGGCATGCGCTGGCGCGTGTTGGTATTGCCCGCCGCCGATACCCTGCCGCTGGCAGCGTGGGAGAACGTGGCCGCGTTCTGGCGCCAGGGGGGCGCGGTGATCGCGCTTGGCGCTCGCCC
>JAMOAF010001016.1 GCA_023621895.1 Planctomycetota bacterium | reverse complement strand
TGTGCCGCAGCGTAAGCGAGCGCGGGGCAAGCCCACGCGGCTATCACGCTCTCATGAATTCCTCCCTACAATCACGCAAGCTCATTTAGCGCCCTCAAGAGCCGGCGGGCGCCTTGGCGATCTATCTTGGCGGCAGCCCGGCCGCTATCATCGAGGCATTGCCCGCAATCCGGCAAGGTTCAATTCCCAATCATCTGAATGGGAAAGACTGGGCCGCTCGCCGGGAGCACCGAACTGCCAGGAGCACGCCGATGAAACAAAGAGCCGTCTTAATTGTTTTCGTGGTACTGGGCGCCGCCCTTGCCCGGGCGGCCGAAAACGAGATCCTGATCGCCGATTTCGAGACGCCGGACGAGCTCCAGCGGACGATCCTCCTGGAAAAGAGCTTCCTCAACCTGCCGGTGAAGAACGGCGCCGCCAAACGCCGCATGGAGCTGGCGATCGGCGGCCGCGCGGTCCGCGCCTTCGACATCGAGCTCGCGCCCGGCGAGCCCGACTGGTGGGCCCACGTCGATATCCGCCCCTTCCGTGGCAGCCAGGCCGTGCTCCGCGTCGACGCGATGCAGCCGGGCGCCGGCGGGCTGGCGATCGTCGACCAGACCGATCGGATCAAGGGCCATGAAACGCTCTACGACGAACCGCTCCGGCCCCAATTCCACTTCAGCCAGCAGCGGGGCTGGAACAACGACCCCAACGGGCTTGTCTACTACGACGGCGAGTACCACCTGTTCTTCCAGCACAACCCCTACGGCTGGGGCTGGGCCAACATGCACTGGGGCCATGCCGTCAGCCGCGACCTGGTCCACTGGGAGCAACTGCCCGAGGCCCTTTACCCCTGGACGCAGGCCGCGGCCCACTGCTTTTCGGGCAGCGGAACCGTCGACGAGGCCAACACGGCCGGCTTTCAAACCGGCAAGGAGAAGGTGATCATCGCCGCCTTCACCGACACCGGCTGCGGCGAGGCGATCGCCTACAGCAACGATCGCGGCCGGACCTTCACCTACTGGGAGGGCAACCCGGTCGTCAAGCACAAGGGACGCGACCCCAAGGTCTTCTGGTACCCGCCCGGCGGCCATTGGGTGATGGCCGTATACGACGAGGCCGGCTCGGGCGACCAGCTCCAGCGGCGGATCGCCTTCTACACCTCGGCGAACCTCAAGCAGTGGGAGCGGCGGAGCACGCTCGATGGCTATTACGAGTGCCCCGAAATCTTCGAGCTCTCCGTCGATGGCGATCCGGGCAACACCCGCTGGGTCGTTTACGCGGCCGATGCGAAATACTCGATCGGCCGCTTCGACGGCAAGACATTCACGCCCGAGCATGAAGGCAAGCACCAGGTCCACTGGGGGCGATACTATGCCTCGCAAACGTTCGACCGCGCGCCCGAGGGGCGGCGAATCCAGATCGGCTGGGGCCGCATCGACATGCTAGGCATGCCCTTCAACCAGATGATGACTTTCCCCTGCCAGCTCACGCTGCGGACCACGCCGGACGGCGTGCGGATGTTCGCCGAGCCGATCAAGGAAATCGAGCTCTTGCACGAGAAACGCCAGGCAATCGAGAACGCCACGGTCACCCCCGACCGGCCGATTTCGATTGCCACCTCGGGCCGCCTGTTCGACATCCGGGCCGAACTGGCGCTCGGCCAGGCCGAGCGTTTCGGGCTGAAAATCGCCGACCGCAAGGTCGTCTACGATCGCCGGGCCGGCGAGTTGGACGGCATGCCGCTTCAGCCGGTCGAAGGCAAGGTCCGCGTGCAAATTCTCGTCGACCGGCCCTCGATCGAAATCTGCGGCAACGGCGGCCGGGTCTACAAGACCGATTCGTTCCGCAGCCAGAACCCGATCGAGGCGATCGAAGTGTTTGCCGAGGGAGGCGCGGTGAGGGTCGATTCGGTCGAGGTGTATGAACTTGAATCGGCATGGAAGCGGTGATCGCAATCGTTCCGGCATGGTCTCACGGCCTCCACGGCGGTTCCATCACGGACGCGACACACTCCGGTTTTCATCATCCCAATTCAGAATCGAGCCGAAAAACACTCGAAACGTTCCTGAGAAATGTGTAAACTCAGGAAATGCCCCGCGAGCGGCAGGTGATCGATGGAGGTAGTCGACAATGGCTGATACGTTGACAGATCGTCTGCGGCGAGTCTTACCCGAGATGTCGCCAGAGGATATCTACGCCATCGCCGCCTTCGCCGAGTA
>JAMOAF010000975.1 GCA_023621895.1 Planctomycetota bacterium | reverse complement strand
TGCTGAATCGGTTCCCGCGGATGGTCCACGAGTATTTCGTCGACCGCGTGTGCGAGGTGGAACGAGCGGCGGACGAGGTCCGCGCAAAGCTTCAAACCAAGGCCGACGCGGAGAACTATGTCAGGACCGTGCGCGAGAAGATTCTCGCGAGCTTCGGCGGCTTTCCCGAGAAGACCCCCTTGAATCCCCGCATCACCGGCGTGCTCGACCGCGACGCTTACCGGATCGAAAAGGTGATCTTCACCAGCCGCCCGGATTTCCTGGTGACCGCGAACCTGTATGTGCCGAAGGGGCGCAAGCTGCCGCTGCCGGGCGTGGTGGCCAACTGCGGCCATTCGAGCAACGGCAAGGCCTACGAAACTTATCAATCCTTCGCACAGGCCTTAGCGCGGATCGGATACGTGGTGCTGATTTTCGATCCCATCGGCCAGGGCGAGCGGACGCAGTATCTGGAGCTCAACACTCCGCCGGGCCACGGGCGCGGCACGGGCGAGCACTTTCGGGCAGGCGTCCAGCAGGTCCTCGTGGGCGAGTCGCTGGCCGCCTGGATGGCCTGGGACGGCATCCGCGCGCTCGACTACCTCCTCAGCCGCGAAGAGGTCGATCCGCGGCACGTGGGCGTGACGGGTAATTCGGGCGGCGGGACGCTGACCACGTGGCTGTGCGGGTTGGACCCGCGTTGGACCATGGCCGCCCCCTCCTGCTTCGTCACCACGTTTCGACGGAATATGGAAAACGAGCAGTCCGCCGATCCCGAGCAGTTTCCGTCCAAGGCCTTGGCCCTGGGCCTGGATCACAGCGACATGCTGGCCGCCTTGGCTCCCAAGCCGCTGCTGATCCTGGCAAAAGAAAAGGACTATTTCGACGTGCGCGGCACGGCCGAGACGTACGCCCGGCTGAAACGGCTCTACTCCCTGCTCGGCGCGGAGAAAAATGTCGGTTTCTTCGTTGGGGAGGGCCACCACGGCTTTTCCCAGGACAACCGCGAGGCGATGTACCGCTGGTTCAACCGTGCCGCCGGTGTCTCTTGGGACGGTGGCGAGCCGGCGCTGGTCGTCGAGAAGGACGAAGACCTCTGGTGCACGCCCAACGGCCGTGTGGCCGAGCTCAAGTCGCGTCCCGTTTTTTCGTACACCAACCAGGCCGCGCGGCGACTGGCCGAAAAGCGACGCCCACTGCCGCAAGACGAGTTGCTCCGCACCGTGGTCGAAGTCTTGAAGCTTCCCGACCGCCGCGGCGAGCCGGACTACCGCATCCTCCGCCCCCTCGCCGAGCGGGGGTATCCCAAAAAGCACTGTATGACGTACGCGGTGCGAACCGAGCCCGGCATCCACGCGCTGGTGCACCTGCTGCTCGACGAGGTGCACTACTCGCGGCCGCCCCAGGGAGTTCCGCGGGCCGTGCTCTACGTGGCCCATCAATCGAGCGACGCCGAACTCCGCGGCGAGCCGCTCGTGGCCGAGGTGATCCGGGCGGAGCCGGAGTCCGCCTTTTACGCCTGCGACGTGCGCGGCATCGGTGATTCGCGGGCAGACACCTGCGGAGTGGGCCAATTCTGGGGCGAGCGGGGAGCCGACTACTTCTACGCTTTCTTCAGCCTGATGCTCGACTCCCCGTACGTCGGCCAGAAGACACTGGACGTGCTGCGGGTGCTGGATTGGCTGGCAGCACAGGGGCACCGCCAGGTCCACCTCGTGGGCAAGGGGTGGGGGGCGCTGCCAGCCACGTTCGCAGCGCTGCTATCGCCGCTGGTCGTGCAGGTCACGCTGAACAGCGCGCTAACCTCGTACGGCCAGCTCGCCGCCCAAGCCGAGACCCGCCCCTGGCCCCTCTCGACGCTCGTCCCCGGGGTGCTCCAGCACTTTGATCTGCCCGACTGCTACCGTGCCCTGGCCGTGAAAAACCTTCGCCAACTCGAGCCCTGGGAACCGAAGACCGGCGGGTAGACATCTTCCGCGACAGATTTCTGCCACGCCCTGGCCTGCAATCTTTGAGTCTGGAGGCTGTCCCCTCGCGATCCCCCTCTTTGCAGGGGTGATCCTGGTTCTTTCCCTGCCAAGGGACGTGCCGCAGACATTCGCTTGAGACATCCCGCCGCCTTGGTGGAAGGCACGCACACCCCACATTCCCACAAGTTCACCTCACCAAGGTGCTACTCCCAACTTCGTGTGATAGTGGAAAAGGGAGCCAGCCAGCGAGGCCTTGTCTTC
>JAMOAF010000558.1 GCA_023621895.1 Planctomycetota bacterium | reverse complement strand
GCGCCCCGGAAGCCCCGATCGTCTACCGGGCGCGCCGCGGCGAGACCGCAAGACTCGTCGGCGGGCGCGTGCTCGCAAACTGGCAGGCGCTGGCCGATCCGGCCGTGCTCGATCACCTCCCCGAGCCGGCGCGAGGCCAGGTCTGGCAGGCCGATCTGAAGGCCGCCGGGGTCGCCGACCTGGAGGGCATCCATGGCGCCACGACCTACCAGTCGGACCCCGGCCTCGAACTTTTCTTCCAGGACAAGCCGATGACGCTTGCCCGCTACCCGAACTCGGGATACATGCGGATCGCCAGCGCTTTGGACGACGAAGGAAAGCCCCAGCCAGGCACCGTGACCACCGCCAAGGGGGCGTTCCTCTGCGACGACCCCCGACCCTCTCGCTGGGTCACCGAAAAAGACGTCTGGCTCCACGGTTTCTGGATCTGGGATTGGGCCGACAGGCGAATCCCGCTGGCCAGCGTGGACCCCGCGGCCCGGTCGATCAGCCTTGGGCCCAGAGAGGGGCAGACCTTTGGCATCCGCACCGGGCAATGGTTCTACGCCGAGAACGTCCTTGCCGAGCTGGACAGCCCCGGCGAGTGGTACTTGGACCGCGACAGCTCGATCCTCTACTTCTGGCCGCCGGCGCCCCTGTCGTCGGGCAAGGTCGTCGTCTCCGTCGTCCGCGACCTGGTCCGCCTCGACGGCGTCGAGCACGTAGCCTTCCGCAACCTGCTTCTCGAGGCCGGACGCGGTAGCGCGTTTTTGATCAAGGGCGGCGACAGTGTCCGCCTGGTTGCCTCGACGATCCGCAACATGGGCAACTGGGGCGTGAAGGTCCTTGGCGGCACGAGGCACGGCGTGGTGGGCTGCGATATCTACGGCACCGGCCAGGGCGGCGTCCACCTCGAGGGCGGTGATCGCAAGACGTTGACCCCCGCCGGCCACTATGCCGACAACAACCACATCCATCACACCGCCCGGTGGGACCCCGTCTACCAGCAGGGAATTGCGCTGTTCGGCGTCGGCAACCGCGCGACCCACAACCTCATCCACCATCTGCCGCACGTGGCGATTGGCTTCAGCGGCAACGACCAGGTGATCGAGTACAACGAGATTCATACGGCCGTCTTCCAGTCGAACGACGCGGGCGCGGTGTACACGTCCCCGCCGGATGAAACCTGGTCCATGCGGGGCCACAAGATCCGCTACAACTACCTGCACGAGATCCGCGGCTTTGAGAGCAAGGGCTGCTTCGGCGTGTATCTCGACGACTGTTTCTCCTCCGCCGAGATTTCGGGCAATGTCTTCTACGACGTGGCCACTCCGATCCTCATCGGCGGCGGCCGCGACAACCTCATGGCCAACAACATGTTCATCAACTGCCCGCGAGCCTTCAGCATCGACGCCCGCGGACTCGGCTGGGCCAAGGGGGTGGGCGTTTTCGCGACGAAGGAGCTGATCGACCTGAACTACAGGCAGCCCCCCTGGTCCGTCCGCTACCCCGAATTGCTGAACATCCTGGAGGACGAGCCGCTTGCGCCCAAGGGCAACGTGATGGCCCGCAACATCTGCTGGGGCGGCAAGTGGGGTTTCACGGAATCGAAGGCCCAGCCCTACGTGAAGTTTGAAGACAACCTGATCGATGTAGACCCTCGCTTCGTCGGCAAGCCCCCCGCGGATTTCCGCCTCGCCGAGGACTCGCCGGCCTGGAAGCTCGGCTTCCGGCCCATCCCGCTGGACAAGATCGGCGTCTATCCGAGCGATGAGCGGGCCTCGTGGCCGGTCGAGACTGCCGGCGCCCGAGCCGCGGCCTCGCCCGAACTGAAGAAGTCTCCCTAACCCTGCGCCGCCATCCAGCAACACGGGCTCGTCATGATGCATAAGACCTGGCTTGCCGATTTTTCGATTCGAGATGCGTCGACGGACGATGTGCCGCTGATTTTGTCTTTCATTCGCGAATTGGCGGAATATGAGAAGCGGTCCTCCGATGTCGTGGCGAACGAGACCCTGATCAGGCAGAACTTGTTCGGCGAGAGAAGATTTGCGGAAGTGATCCTTGGTGAATTCCGCGGCGATCCGGTCAGCTTCGCCGTCTTCTTCCACAATTTCTCGACCTTCCTGGGAAAGCCCGGCATCTATCTCGAAGACCTGTACGTGCAGCCCGGAATGAGAGGGCTTGGAGTCGGCAAGACCATGTTGTCCTACCTGGCCAACCTTGCACTCGA
>JAMOAF010000694.1 GCA_023621895.1 Planctomycetota bacterium | reverse complement strand
GGATCCTGGCCTTGAGCAGCCGGCGTTCGAGGGGCCGGAAATTCGCGTTGGTCTTCTCCAGTCTGGCGACGATTTCGAGCGCCTCGCCGAACGCCTCGTTGAGAAACTGGGCCTTTGCCATGGGTAGAAGGGCTCGCGGATCGTCGGCGAAGATACCCTTGAGGCAACTGCGATACATCTCGATTGCCTCGTCGTAGCGGCCAGCCGACACATAGGCGTCACCCAGCCGTTGGCGATTCATGATGGTGTCGGAGATCTTCAGCTCTTCTTCCAGGCGGTGGAGATGGCGGTCCGGATTGACGGCAGTGGCCAGGTCGGAACCGAGCCGCGAGACGGTGCGGCTTCGCTGCAAATCGGGAAGCAGCTCGACGAAAAAATACACCGCCGCCCCAACGCCCGGCGCAATCCAGATCAGCAGCAGCCAGAACAGCGGCCGGCGGGTCAGGAAGACGTGGACCGTGCAGGCGATGCTGATCAAGGGCAGTGCGGAATAGAGCCAATGCATATCCGTTTCCCGGAGCCGAGCACGAAGGCTGGGTGGTCGTTCACGAGGGCCGTCCGGCATCCTTCGCGGCGACGTTCGTTGTCCGATGACGGGAGAATCGCACGCGCGGAAACGGAGACACCCTCCTCGCGCTCCCGCGGCGCACCCTCTGGCAAGACCCCCTATTTTAGTGCAGTTCGCGGCCGCGGAGAAGTCCGACGCGCGATCCGCCGCCGGCGGGTTACATGTTCGTCGGATCGTCAACCCGGTCGGAGGTCAATTGGTCCATGGCGGCGGCCAGTTCGGCGTTGTGGCGGCCGTCCTCGGCGTAAATCCGGCAAAGGCGGTAGCTGACGGGAATCTGCCGGAACAGCTCCCGGTCGTCCAGTTTGCGGATCTGGCCGGTGATCGCGTCGCAGAGGAAATTCTGGTCCGCGGCCGGCGCGTGGGCCCCGGGGCGATGGACGTGGCGCGGCGGATCGAATCGCAGCGGCAGATTCCGCAGGCGCGCGGGAAGGTGGCTGCGAACGGCCGCCTCGAAAAGCCGGCCGTCGCTGAAGATGCTGGCGTGTTCCGACTGGCCGGGCTTGAAAAAGACGGTCCGCTCGCAGGCCATCTTCCAGCGGATTTTGCGCCCAAGGAACTGCTTCCAGCGCTGGCCCAGCGCGCGGAGTGTCTCGTCGGTGCTGTTTTCCCACGACGCGACACGGACCAGCAGCGACCACTCGGTCAGATGCAGGTAGTCGTCGAGGTGGTCGAGCGGGTTGCCGGGGAAAAGGAACGGCTTGCTCTCGGCGAACAGGTCTTGCAGCGATAGATCGATGGCGCGAACGGTCCGGTGGAAGTAAATCGCCCGGAACAAATCCGCTCGAACGGAAATGAAGCGGACCAGTGCCGCCAACCCCCGTTCGTGGATCGTCAGCCCGCGTTCGGTAAACGCCGTGTAATAGAGCAGCCGCGCCAGATCGAAGGCCCGACTGCTGTAACCGGACATGTACGCGTCGCGGAGGACGAAGTCCATGTTGTCGACCGTGTACAGACCGCAAAACAGCGACTGGAGGAACCGCAGCCACGTTGGCTGCTCGGGCGCCGTGCCGCTGGGGCGAGTGATCAGGAAGGCGATCTGTTCCGGGTCGAGCGTCTCACCGCCGGCCAGGCGGCTGTTGGGGTTGCCGCGGATCGCGCGGAGAAGGTCTCCGAGATGGCGGCGGATGATCTCGCTGCCGAGGGTCTCATGGGTCAGCCCATAGTCGGACAGGAAATGCTGGTCGAAAAAGTGGCCGAACGGCCCGTGCCCGACGTCGTGCAGCAGGGCCGCCATGCGCATCAGGGTCTCGACGTAGGCCATGCTCGGCGTGTCTTCGCAGACCTCGGCGAGGCTCGGGTAGAGCCTCTGGACTGCCCGGCTGGCCAGGTGCATCGCGCCCAGGACGTGCTGAAACCGGGTGTGCTCGGCCGAGGGAAACACCCACCATGCCGTCTGGAGTTGGTGAATCTGGCGAAGCCGCTGTAGCCAGGGATGGTCGATAATCTCGCGCTCCGAGACTTCACCCTTGGGGACGTTCTCGGGCGAGGTGAACGGAATATAGCCGTGGATCGGGTCGTTGCTGAGACTCTGGAACTGAAATGTGTTCATGGCTGTCCGTCGCGCGCCGTGCGGAACCGCCGCGGCGGCCGGGCGCGCCTCGGCCGGAGGTGATCGTTGACTTGGAACGCCTCCGTCTTCGCCGG
>JAMOAF010000559.1 GCA_023621895.1 Planctomycetota bacterium | reverse complement strand
GCGGTCGTTACCATAGAGGTTTTCGTGGCCGACAACTTCGTTCCTGGAGGTTTCCATGTCTGACCCCGCACAACTGTATGAAGCGATTCTGACGGGAAATGCAACGCTGGCGGAGGAAGTCACCAAAGCCGCGCTTGAAGCGGGTGTATCCCCCACCGATTTGCTGGGAAAGCAGATGATTCCGGCGATGGACGAAGTGGGAAAACGTTTCGAGTGCAACGAGTACTTCGTGCCCGAACTGCTGATTGCGGCTCGGGCGATGAAGGTCGCGCTGCAAATCCTCACGCCGAGGCTTGCCGAGGCTGGCGCCAAGGCTGCCGGACGGGTTGTGATCGGAACGGTTCAGGGCGACCTGCACGACATCGGCAAGAACCTCGTCGCTTCGATGCTCGAAGGGGGCGGGTTCCAGGTAGTTGACCTGGGTGTGGACGTGCCCGCCCAACGTTTCGTCGAGGCCGCGCAGGAGAAGGAGGGCACGATTGTCGCCCTCTCCGCACTGCTGACGACGACGATGACCCAGATGAAGGCCGTGATCGCCGCCCTCGACGCTGCCGGCATCCGAGACAGGACGAAGGTGATGATCGGCGGCGCCCCGATCACCCAGCAGTACGCCGACGAGATTGGGGCCGACGGATATAGCGACAACGCCAGCGCGGCGGTCTCGCTGGCGCGGAGCCTCGCCAGCTAGGCGCCTGCCGGGCGGTTGCGGTGCACTCCGGCGGCGCCGAACCGCTGAGCCGGCCAGCGGCGGTTTCCGTTTGTATTGTCTCGCGCGGCGCTCCACGGGGCCGAAGGTAGGGATATCGATGGCAATCGAAGGCTTAACGCTCATAGGCGAAAGCATCAACGACTCCGTCCCCTCGACGAAGAGGCTGTTCGACGCAAACGACATCGACGGCATTGTCGAATTGGCCCGCCTCCAGGACGAGCAGGGAGCCGCGTACATCGACGTGAATGTCGGCGCCCGCGAGCCCAAGTTCATGGCCGAGATGGTCCGCAGGCTCCAACAAGTGACCTCGAAGCCGCTTTCGATCGACACTCCCGACCCGGAAATCGCCAGGGCCGGTTTGGAGGCCTACCAGGAACGGCTCGCCGGCGGAAAGAGCCCGATCCTCAACTCCGTTTCCGCCCTCCGCTGCCGTATGCTCGACCTGCTTGCCGTCCGGCGATTCAAGCCGATCCTGCTTGTGTCCGAGCAAGTCGCCGACGGCCGCTCGTGCGCCTGCCGCACCGCGACGGAGACCTACCGGGCGGCCCTGGAGCTGGTCGCCCAAGCCAGGAGCGAAGGCCGGGATCTCCAGAACGACGACCTGATCATCGATCCCGGGATCGCGCCGATCGGCACCGATGCCGACGGCAACCTCGCGCGGCTCGTGGCCGCGATGGAAATGATCCACAACGATCCCGACCTGGCCGGAGTCCACATGTCCGTCGGGCTGAGCAACTTCACCGTCATGCTCCCGGCGAAGACGGCCGGCGGCCTCTCCGTCAAGAGCTCCCTGGAAAGCGCGCTGTTGACCAAGGCCATGCCTCTCGGACTCGACATGATCATCGGCTCGGTGCGCCGCAAGTACGAAATTCTGCCGGCCGATCACCCGGCGATGCTGTGCCTGGAGGACTGCATCCAGCGCGGCGGCTTTGAATCGATCATGCGCGTCCGCGACTTTTATGCCTGAGACGCGTCGGCGCAACGGCCGGCAAAAACGGCCGGCGGGCAAGAACGGCGGCGGCCGCGCAAGGCTTCTTGACAAGATCGCAAAGGAGGGATCGATGGGCGGAGTGCTCCGCGAGTTGATTGCCGATGCCCCGGTTCTGACCGACGGGGCGTGGGGAACACAGATGCAAGCCCGGGGCCTCGAGCCGGGCACTTGCCCCGACGCCTGGAATCTGACCCACCCGGAGCGCGTGGAAGAGGTGGCTCAAGCGTACGTGGAGGCGGGCAGTCGCGTGATCATCACCAACACGTTCGGCGGCACGCGCTTCACGCTGAAGCGCTACGGGTTGGCCGACCGCGCCCGCGAAATCAACCGCATCGGGGCCGAGATTTCGCGCCGCGCCGCCGGCAATCGCGCCAAGGTCTTCGGGTCGATCGGCCCGACCGGGGTGATGCTGATGATGGGCGATGTGTCCCCCGAAACGCTTCGCGAGGCATTTGCCGAGCAGGCCCGCGCGCTGGCCGAAGGCGGCGCCGACGCCCTCGTGATCGAAACCATGTCGGA
>JAMOAF010000030.1 GCA_023621895.1 Planctomycetota bacterium | reverse complement strand
CCTCGAGGCGGCGTTGGACGGTTTGAGTGATTCGGCGAGGGATCATTCTTGCATTTTAGAAATGGATTTCTAATCTGCAAGCCCGGTACATCAAACGGGTGGCTAAATGAGCTAGCGTGATTCCGGGAGGAATTCATGAGAGCCTGATAGCCGCGTGCGCTTGTCCCGCGGCGCGCCTGTGCTGCGGCACAACCCGTACATAACGAAGCGCGGGGCAAGCCCACGCGGCTATCTGAATAACAGCCGCTTTTTCCACGAATCACGCAGGTCGATTTAGCAGCCCCGCACAGTTAGCCTGGGGAAGCACGGAAGAGTCACCCCCCCAGCCGGACCACCAGTTTTTCCAGTTTGCCTTGAAACGCCTCCGGACCGGCATACGGCCCGACCGGGTCGCCCCCGTCGCGCCCGACGGTCAGCCCCTCAACCGGCGTGGCGATCGGGCCGGGGGCCTTGGCCCTGGCGACTTCCGCTCCGTTGACCTCGACCGTGGTCTCGCCCGAAACGGCCAGCTTGACACGGATCACCGACGGCCCAGGGGGCAGCGGCGACGTGCCGGCGATCAGCGTCATCTTGCCCGCGTGGCGCATGGCGAAGATCGGTTTGCCATCCTTGACGAACAGCGAATAGCCGTGGCTGACGCCGCCTTGTGCGACAATCACGCCTTCACCCGGCGCCTCCAGGGTGACTTCGATCGCCAGCGACTGGCCCCCGGTCTGGGGAGCGTCTTCCCGCGGCAACTCCGCGCCGGAGCCCAGTTCGAACACTTTCTTCTTGTTGCTTTTTCCGGCGGGTTTCTGCTTCATTCCCCAGGGCCAGGGTTTGACCAGCGCACGCTTCGCCCAGGCTTCCCAAGCTTCGGACATGGCTTGCACCCGTTCGGGCATTTCGGCCGCCAGATCATGGAGCTCCGTCCGGTCGGCCTGCATGTCGTAGAGCTCCCAGGCCGACATCTTGCCGGTGTTCATGTTCCCTTTCCGCACCAGCTTCCACTTTCCGTCGCGGACGGCGCAATTTCCCTCGTGCTCCCAGAAAATCGGGTTGGACCGCTCGAGCGGCCGGCCCGCAAGCGCCGGCCGCAAGCTCGTTCCCTCCAGCGGGGTGATCGGCTCGCCGCCGAAGACTTTGGGGTATTCCGCCCCGGCCAGATCGACGCAGGTCGCCATGATGTCGATCAGGTGGCCGGGCTGGTGCTCCAGCTTGCCCCGCCGCTCGGCGGCGATGCCCCGCGGCCAATGCGCGATCAGCGGCGTGGAGATGCCCCCCTCGTGCACCCAATGCTTGTACTCGCGGAAGGGCGTGTTGGACGCATTCGCCCACGACAGCCCGTAGCCGAGGAAGGTGTCGGCCGGCCCCGGCATCACCCCGCGCCCTTGGCGCGTGGGTTTTCCGTCGCGCGTCCGCGGCGGGATCATCTCGGTCTGTAGTTCTCCGGGCCGCATCGGCTCGATCTTCTCCGGGTCGGTTTTGTAGGTGATCGAATCGCCCCGGCCCATCGGTTCGGCGCAGCCGCCGTTGTCTTGAAGGAAAAGAACCAGCGTGTCGTCGAACCGGCCCGTCTCTTTCAGGGCGGCAACGATCCGGCCGATCCCCTGGTCCATGCGGTCGATCATCGCCGCGTAGACCTGCATCAGCGCGATTTCCCACTCCTTGTCGGGGGCTTCTTTCCAGTCGGGCGATTTCGGATCGCGGGGGGTCATCGCCCAACCGGGATCAACCAGGCCCAGCTCCTTGACGCGGCGATACCGCGCCTCGCGGATCGCGTCCCAGCCGCAGTCATAGACCCCGTCGTACTTGCGGATATCCTCCGGCGGGGCGTGCATCGGCCAATGCGCGGCCGTGTAGGCCACGTACATGAAAAACGGCTCGCCGCCATGATCGCGCGCGTGATCGCGGACGTACCCGGCGGCGCGGTCGCTGATCGCGTCGGTGTAATAGAAGCCGGGTCCGTCGGGCGGGATCGACTCGTTGTCGCACGTCAGCGACGAGGGGTCATAGTAGCTGCCCGCGCCGTGGATCGTGCCGAAGAACCGGTCAAATCCGCGCTGCAAGGGCCAGTTGAATTTCCCCTCCGCCGTTTCGGGCCGCGTCTGGCGCGTCACGTGCCACTTGCCGGCCATATACGTGCGATAGCCGGCCGTGCGCATGACTTCGGCGATCGTCATGGATTGGCGATTCAGGCCGCTCGTATATCCCTTCAATCCCGTCTCTCCGAGCATGTGCCCCACGCCGGCCTGGTGCGGATAGAGCCCGGTGAGCAGCGACGCCCGGGTGGGGCAGCATCGGGCGGTGTTGTAAAACTGCGTGAACCGCAGGCCCGCTTCGGCCAGCCCGTCAAGGACGGGCGTCCGCACCTCGCCGCCGTAGCAGCCGAGGTCGGAAAAGCCCATGTCATCGGACATGATCAGGACCACGTTGGGCCGCTCTTGGGCGGCAGCGCTCGCCGCGGCGACGGCGAGGAGCGCGACAAGAATAATTGCCGGGTGCTTCATTGGTTTTCTCCCCAGGGCGATCCAAATGCATGGAACGTGAAGACAGAACCGCTGGCGGCGGCTGTCGCCATTCTCGCGCCAGGCAGCGACCGCCCGGAGAGGCCTGCCTGCGGGGAAATCGGACCGCCCCCCTCGCGCCGACCCCGGGTGTAACGGATCGCCTGGCCCGATTATGGGCAGTCTCAACGCCGCAAGTCAACGAATCGCGCGGCGGAGATGCCTTGTCGTGCCGGAGACGCGGACTTGCCACGGCCATCGGCAATCGGCCATAATTGCAGGCTGATCACCCTTCCGGCACTTCTTGAATCTCGGAGAGACATCATGGTCCGCTGCTTGACGCTCGCCTGCATCGCTTCGTTTGCCTTGACTGCCTATGCCGCGGAGGGGCCGCGGACCGCGCCGCCCGAGCCGGCGGGCATGATCCAGCTCTTCAACGGCAAGGACCTGACCGGTTGGGACGGCGATCCGCGCCTGTGGTCGGTCAAGGACGGCGCGATTCGCGGTGAGACGACCGCCGAGAATCCCGCCCAGGGCAATACCTTCCTGATCTCGAAAGACGCCGTGACCAAGGATTTCCAGTTGCGGCTGTCGTTCCGCTGCGCGGCCACGAACAACTCCGGGATACAATACCGGTCGAAGCACATCACCGAGGGCAAACTCCGCAACGCGTGGGTCGTCCGCGGTTACCAGCACGAGATTCGCAACGAGGTTGTCCTGCCGAGCGTCTCCGGGTTCATCTACGACGAGGGGGGCAAGCGCGGCCGCATCTGCCTGGTTGGCGAGAAGGCCGTCTGGGAAGAGGGCGGCAAAAGGGTGACCGGCACGCTGATCGACCAGGAAGGCTTCAAGAAGCTGTTCAAGCTCGACGACTGGAACGACGTGGTCATTATCGCCAAGGGAAATCACATCCAGCACTACTTGAACGGCGCGCTGATCCTCGATTTCACCGACAGCCCGGCCCTTGCGCTCCGCGACGGCATCCTCGCCCTGCAACTGCATGCCGGCAATCCGATGTGGGCGGAGTACAAGAACATCCGCATCAAGAGCATCGAATGACGCGCCGGAGCTTGTAAGTAGCCAACGACAATCTCCGCGCCGCAATCATGGGCAACCTCTGGATCGCAATCGGCCTGACTTTCTTCGCCGGGATGGCCACCTCGGTCGGCAGCGCGATCGCGTTTTTCACCAAGCGAACGAACCACCGTTTCCTCTCGGTGGCCACGGGCTTCTCCGCCGGCGTGATGCTCTACGTGTCGTTTGTGGAGATTTTCGTCAAGGGGACGGATTCCCTCATCGCCGCTTACGGCGGCTACTGGGGGCACTGGATCAACGCCGCCTCCTTCTTCGCCGGAATGCTGCTGATCGGGCTGATCGACAACATCATCCCCTCGGCGGAAAACCCGCACGAGACGCACTCCGAGGAAGAGACGATCCCGCTGGGCGACAGGTCGGCCCCGATGCCCGACTTCGACGCGATCGCGGCCCATCCCGAACAGGCCGCCCCGGGGGCCCATGACCACCGCGTCGCCGAGGCAAAGCTCCTGCGAATGGGCCTGTTCACCGCCCTGGCGATCGCGATCCACAACTTTCCCGAAGGCCTGGCGACCTTCCTGGCGGCGCTCGACGACCCGAGCGTCGGCGCCGCCATCGCGATCGCCATCGCGCTGCACAACATTCCCGAAGGCATCAGCGTCTCGGTGCCGATTTTCTATGCCACCGGCGACCGGCGGCGGGCGTTCCTCTACTCGACGCTCAGCGGCCTGGCCGAGCCGGCGGGCGCGGTCATCGCCTATGCCGGGTTGCGACTGTTCCTGGGTGACGGTTCCGGCGGGATGCCCCCTGAGATCATGGGCGTGCTGTTCGGCGGCGTGGCGGGCATCATGGTCTACATCAGCCTGGATGAGCTGCTGCCCACGAGCCGCGCCTACGGCAAGGGACACGACAGCCTGTTGGGGCTGGTGGCCGGCATGGTCATGATGGCCCTGAGCCTGCTGCTGATGAAATAGGCGTGAAGAGATGGTCGGTTGGATTGCTGGCATACTCCTGGCGGGCGCGGCCGTGCTGCTGTTGGGCTGGCTCGTCGCCAGGTTTTACTTGGAGGGGCCCGACCTGAGCAATTTCGACGGCCCGGTGGAAGACCGCCCGCCGCAAGCCGGCCGGCGCGGACCCGAGTACGTCGAGGTCCTCCGGTTCATGGAACAGACGAGCGAGGCGGTTCTGGCCGCTCCTCGGCGGAAGCGGCTGGCCACGGCCCGGCGGCTGCTCGACGCCGGCATGACGGGCGCGACACCCACGGCGGAAGACTTGGGCGTGCGAATTGTCGCGGCCGACGCCGGCGGCGTGCAGGCGGAATGGATCATCGCCCCGGGCGCCGATCCCGGCCGGCGGCTGCTCTATCTCCACGGCGGCAGCTTCGTGATGGGCAGTCCCCGGAGCCACCGGGGGTTGACGGCCGCGCTTTCCGGCGCGGCGGGGGTCTCGGTTCTGGCGATCGACTATCGCCTCATGCCCGAGTGTTCGCGGCGCGCCGGCATCGCTGACTGCCGGGCGGCGTATCGCTGGATTCTGTCCAACGGGCCCGAAGGCGCGGCGGCGGCAAGCAGCGTGTTCGTCGCGGGGGATTCGGCTGGTGGAAACCTGGCGCTGATGCTGATTGCCTGGGCGCGCGACGAGGGCCTCCGCCAGGCCGATGCCGCGCTGGCCATTTCGCCGGTGACCGACATGACGCTCTCGAGCCCGAGCCTGCTCAGAAACCGCCCGTCGGACCCGATGCTGCGGCGGGCGCTGCAACCCTTGCTGCGGCTGCCGCGGCCGTTGATGCTCTGGCTGTTGTGGATCGGCAGCCGGGTCAATCCGCACAGTCCCCTCCTCTCTCCGGTTTTCGGCGACCTGGGCGGCCTGCCGCCGATCCTGATCCACGCCAGCCAGACCGAGATGATGCTCGACGATGCGCGGCGTTACGTGAACAAGGCCCGGGCGGCCGGCTCCCCCGCTCGGCTCGAAACGTGGCCCGACATGTTCCACGCCTGGCACGTTTTCGCGCAGGTTTTACCCGAGGCAAAAGAGGCCATCGGCTGCATAGGGCGGTTTCTTGCGGAGTGCGGTCGGCTGCCGCTGGGCTTGTCCGTTCATCCCCAAGACGCACCAGGGCCAAAGCGGCAATGAACCGCCGCACTCCAAACCGGGCCTCGCGCATGGCCCCCGCCGAACGGTTTCTCTCCAGATAATGCTCTCGCCGCTGGTTCAGGATAGAATGAACGCGTTCGGCCGCTGTACACCCTCCAGGCCCGTTTGACGGAGTCCATGCCGTGTGCCGCCATTTTACTGCTTGGCTGATTTCCGCTGCCGTGCTGCTGGCTCTGCTCTGGGCCGCTGCCTGGGGCAAGGCAAGTTCCGATCCCGGCAACGAAGAGGACGAGTACCGCACCTGGACCGACGCGACCGGCGAGTTTCACGTCGAGGCGGCGCTGGTCGGCTTCGCCGAGGGCAACGCGCAACTGAAAAAACGCGACGGTTCGATGATCTCCGTCCCGGCCGCCAAATTGAGCAAGCCGGACCGATCGTATCTCCAGCGAGAACTCGCCCGGCGGCGCCGGCCGCCGCAACCGCGGGTTGAATCGCCGGCGGATGACGCGCCGCCGGGCGACAAGCCGCCCGCGGCCGCGGAGAAACCCCGGTCCGCGGAGAAACCCGAGGCGGCGGAAAAGCCCCGATCGCGGGCGCCAGCGCCCAAGGCGGCCGAGCCGCCCGGCGGCGACTGGCCCGGCTGGCGCGGCCCGAAGCGCGACGGCAAGTCGCCGGATACGGGGCTGCTGGAAAGCTGGCCTCCCGAGGGGCCTCCGCTCCTCTGGCATGGCACAGGAATCGGCAAGGGATTTTCCTCGGTGGCGGTCGTCGGCGGCCGCGTATACACGACCGGCGTGATCGGCGAGCGGCTGGTGATTTCCGTCTTCGATTCCGAGGGCAAACGCATCGGCCAGGCCCCGCACGATCTGGCCTGGACGAAGAACTATCCCGGCGGGCGCTCCACCCCGATGATCGACGAGGGCAACCTCTACCTGATCTCGGCGCATGGGCTGGTCGGATGCTACAGCGCCGATTCGCTCCAAAAGAAGTGGTCGGTCCACATGCGCGACTTCGGCGGCAGCCCGCCGGAATGGGGTTACGCCGAGTCGGTGCTGATCCTCGGCCCGCTGGCGATCATCACGCCCGGCGGCTCGAAGTGCATCGTCGCCTTGAACAAGACCAACGGCCGACCGGTCTGGGTCAGCGGTGGACTGGAGGCCGCGGCGCAGTATGGTTCGTGCTTCGCGTTCGAATTCGAAGGCCTGCCGATCGTTGTCGCCGGAACGCACGGCGGGCTGGCCGGCGTCGACGCTCGCAATGGCCAGGCACTGTTCTTCAACCCCTTCGCCGCGGGCAACACGGCGAGCTGCCCCACGCCGATCGCCGAGGCGGGCCATGTCTTCTGGGCCGCCGGCTACGGCAAGGGCGGCATCTGCATGAAGCTGGTCAACAACCGCGGCCGCCTCACCGCAGAACAGGCCTGGACCACCGGCGACATGGTCTGCCACCACGGCGGCTACATCATCCACGAGGGCCACATCTACGGCAACAATGACAACGGCTGGGCGTGCATTGAATTGGCCAGCGGCGCGACCAGGTGGAAGGAGCAAGCCGTCGGGAAAGGCTCCCTGTGCTTCGCCGATGGCATGTTGTACCTGTTCGGCGAACGCGGCGGCAAGGCGGCGCTGGCCACCTGCTCGCCCGAGGGACTCGAGGTCCGCGGCCAGTTCAGCGTCGCGGGCGATGGACCGAGTTGGGCGCACCCGGTCGTGGTTGGCGGCCGGCTCTACCTCCGCTACGACGACAATCTCTATTGCTACTCGGTCCGCGCCGCGGAAACGCCCGACGCGGCGGGCCAGCCGGGGCGGCCAGAGCGGACGAGCGATTTAGACGCGAAACGAAAACCCACCGGACCCCGCGCTGCCAGGCTCCAGCCTGGCGGCGAGGGGCAGTGAAGTGAAGTTTATTGCGAGCAAACCTGCCATGCATCGATCGATCTTCTGCCTGTTGGCGTGCTTTGGTTGTTTCACTCCACCGGCTGCGCTGGCCGCCGGCTGGCATCATCCGCTGGCCCTCGACGGCGGCGATTACTGGCGGGCGCGCGTGCCGCTGGTGGTGAAAAACGATGGCCAGAAGCCGCTCGACGGCGCGCCGGTCGAGTTGAAGATCGAGCCGCAAGGGCCGCTGGCCGCGCTGGTCGGCCGGCCCGCCGAGCAGATTCGCGTGGCCAGTGCCGAGGGCGTCGAGATGCTGTTCGCCCTCTATGATCCCTCCGGGCAGCCGGTAACCGAGGGGCCCCTGGCGGCTGCCAGCTCGCTCGTCCTGCCCGCCGAGTGCCCCGCGGCCGCTCGCGCGACCTGCTACGTGTATTTCGATAACCCCGCCGCCGGGCGCGTGCCCGACCGCTGGACCGAACGCCGCGGGCTGGTCACAGGCATCGAAGTGCTCCCCGTCGAGCGGCTCGAGCTCGAGGAGCTGGGCGGGGAGGCGGCCTGGCCGGCCGGCGCGCCGAATCGCCGCGCCGCGGTTCGCGTTTACAACTTCGGCGATCAGCCGGCATCAGGGGCGATGGCCTCCGCCGACCTGGAGATGATCCGCCGCCGGGCGCGGGGCCGGTTGGACGAACGGTCGATCCGCGTACTGCTCGCCGGAAAGGAAATCCCCCATGCGCGGCTGGGCAATGCCTTGCTGTTCCGCGGCGACCTGGCCGCTCGATCCGCCGCCCGCTACGACATCTACTTTGCCGACGGCGCGCCGCCCGGCGGGACCGCTGCCGAGCAGCCGGGCAACCTGGCCGGGCTGCCGAACCTGGTCGAAAACGGCGGCTTCGAACAGGGCCAGCCGCTGCCCGGCGGATGGACCGGCGCGGAGCCGCCGCAGAGTCCGGGCGTGAAGTTCTCGCTCGATGATCCGGGCCGCGCCGATCTCGGCCGCCGGTCGGCGCGGATGGACGTGCCGCCGGAGCTGGCCGGAAGCTGGCGCGGCTGGCGCCAGTCGGTCGCCGTCAAGCCGGGCCGGACCTACCTGGTCGCCGCGTGGATCAAGTGCAAGGATGCCACGGGAGACGTCCGCGTGCACGCGCACCTCCGCACGGCCGGCGGCTCGCTTTCCAAGACCAACGGGATGACGAGCACGTCGAGGGGAATCTCGGGCACCACGGATTGGACGCTCGTCTCGGACCTGTTCGAGATGCCCGACGATGCGGCGAGCTTCCAGATCCACCTGACGACGACCGCCGCGGGCACGTTCTGGTATGACGGCGTCGTGCTGAGTGAAGTGGTCCTGGGGCGGATTGCGCGGTTCGAGTGCCGGCCGCCCGAGTCGCCCGATCGGCTCGATGTCTGGCCGGTGCGGTCGGTCGTCAAGGTATTTCCCGACGACCCGGCGCCGGAGACGGCGGCCCGGTGCGAGATCTCCGCGGCCCGGAATGAGCGGGAAGTGCTCCAGCTTGCCGTTCGCTCCGGCCGGCAAATCGAGCGGGTCCGCGTCGAGGTCGACCGGCCGGCTGGCCCCGGTGGCGCCGCGCTGCCGGCGCCGGAGGTCCAGATCGTGGGCTACGTGCCGATCGACTACCCGACGAGCTACTATCAATCCGAGGCGCCGGCCTGGCGCCGGCTGATCCCCACGAGACCGTCCCAGTGCGACGGCTGGCCGGGCCTCTGGCCGGACCCGCTCTTGCCGGCGGCGAGCTTCGACCTCAAGGCCGGCGCAACCGCGGCGGTCTGGATCACCGCGGCGATCCCCAAGGATGCCGCCGCCGGGGCGTATGCGGGCAAGGTCCGCTTTGTCGCCGGCGACCGCGTGCTCGCCGAGCGCGGCTACACGGTCCGCGTCCGGGACTTCGCCCTGCCAGATGAGAACCACGTGGCGGCGATCTACGACATTCGCTACGGGCCGGGCGGCGAGCGGCTCTGGGGCGCGCCGATTGATGCGATGTATCCGCGGCTTGTCCGTTTCCTGGCCGAGCGGCGGCTCTCGCCCGACACGATCCACCCCGCGCCGAAGTTTCGCCATGCCGGCGGCCGGGTCGAGGCGGACTTTGCCGACTACGACCGCGCGGCCGAGGTGTATTTCAACGAGTGGAAGCTTCCTTACGCCTACACGCCCCGCGAGTTTTACCTGTTCGGCTGGGGGCATCCTCCCAAGACGATTTTCGGGGAGCAGCCGTACGAGGGCCAGCCGCCCTACGAGACGGCGGATCGAAGCCGCCTCCGGCCGGAGTACAAGAAGGCCTTCCAGGCGTGTCTCAAGGCGTACTGGGACCACATGAAGGAAAAGGGCTGGGCCGACCGGATGATCTTCTACATCTCGGACGAGCCCCACGACGCGCACGACTACATCCGCGTCCAGATGAAGGCCCTCTGCGATATGATCCACGAGGTCGATCCGAAAATCCCCATCTATTCGAGCACCTGGAAGCACGTGCCCGACTGGGACGGATACCTCGATGTCTGGGGGATCGGCCACCAGGGCCTGGTCTCGCCCGAGAAGATGGAAGAAATCCGCCGGTCCGGCGGGCGAATCTGGTTCACGACCGACGGCCAGATGTGCACCGACACGCCGTACTGCGCCGTGGAGCGGCTGCTGCCCCACTACTGCTTCAAGTACGGGGCCGCCGCTTACGAGTTCTGGGGCGCGTCGTGGCTGACTTACGACCCTTACCAATACGGATGGCACAGCTACATCCGCCAGTCGAGCGAGCCGGGCCGGTCTTACTGGGTCCGCTACCCCAACGGCGACGGGTTCCTGATCTATCCGGGCGCCCCGCTCGGCCGCGATGAGCTGGTCAGCTCGATCCGGCTGGAAAACGCCCGCGAGGGAGTCGAGGACTACGAGTATCTGCACTTGCTCAAAACGCGGCTGGCCGCATCCGGCGATGACCTGCCCACCGCCCGGCAAGCGCTGGCGGCGGCAGCCGAACTGGTGGAGATACCCAACGCCGGCGGGCGCTACTCGAGCAGGATTCTGCCCGACCCGGAACGGCTCTTCCAGGTGCGAGAGCAATTGGCCGAAGCAATCGAAAGGGCGGGCGATTAGCCGCCGACGGCCGTTTTTTGCGGCCCGTCCCGAAGGGACGAATGGAGCGAGTCGGGCATGGCGAGGTGAAAACCTCAGCCGTCACCAGCCCGGCGCTGTTTTCCGTGCCACCAAAAGGCAACCGTGAAACAAAAACGGCCAAACCAGAATAGACCAGTTTTCACCTCTCCACCTCTGACATGGAATACTCCGGGCTCGGGTGGTGCTTGACCGCCTCAACCACCGGCTCGGGGCCGAGCTT
>JAMOAF010000461.1 GCA_023621895.1 Planctomycetota bacterium | reverse complement strand
GGACCCCGTCGAGGCGCTGCGTTACGAGTAAGCGCGGGTTCCGCGGCCCGGCGGCAGGAAACCCCGACGGGCGGCCATGGGCGCCGCAGCAGGAGAGTGCCATGATCCTCGGCGTAGGAATCGACATTGTGGAAGTGGCGGACCTCGAGCGGCGTCTCGAGCGGGAAACCATTCTCAACGCCTTCAGCGCCGGCGAGCAGGAGTACGCCGACTCGCTGCCCCTTCAGCGGTCCGAGATCCTGGCGGGCCGCTGGGCCGCCAAGGAGGCCTTCGGCAAGGCGTTAGGGTCGGGCCTGCGCACCGAATGGCCGCTGAACGAGATCGAGGTGGCCCACGACGCAATGGGCCGGCCCGTGATCTTGTTAAGCGCGCGCATGGCCCGGGTTCTTCCGTTCAAGGCCAAGGTCCACTGCAGCATCTCGCACTCGCGCGCCTATGCCACGGCCTGCGTCGTTATCGAACAGGGCTAGAAGCGCGGCCACGTGCGCGGCCCGGAACGCTCACCAGGTATAGTGCGCTTCGTACGTGAGCTTCCTTTCTTCACCCGCCGGCGCCGTGATGCGGAACTCGACCGTCTGGCTGTCGGAGACGGTGAAGGGTTCGCTGTTCTTCCGAATCTCCCAGTTGACGCCGCGGTATAGATGCTCGACGACGCGGACCTCGACGGGTTCGGTCTTGCGGTTCCGCAGCGTGATTTCGAAAGACTCATCGACCCATTTCTCGTTGTACTCGCACTTGAAGCTGGTGCGCTTGCGGTTCCCGACCAGGTCGAAGGCGGTTCCGGTATAGACGCGGAAGGGCTCATCGGCGGGCGTATGCTGGATGGTGTTCTCGCCGGTAAACTCGAGCTGGCCGCCCTCATCGCGCTGATAGAACCGCGTGCGGCCCGCGGGCAACGGCACGCCGAGGTGGTTGCGCCGGGTGTTGGCGATCTCGCGCATGACCCAGACCTGGGTTTGGGAATCCGAACCGTACTCGGCGGCTTGCAGCAGTTGCTGGGTCCCGTAGCCCTGGAAACGTTGGGGGTCGATCCGGACGCCGTCGTACACGTAGAACCGCTCCGACGCGATGCCGGCGGCGCGCAGGAACTCGATCTGTTTGGTTTCGCGGTCCCGGAGCGTGGTGGCCCGTTCGACCGTGTACAGGTGGTATTCGTCGAAGGGTTTCTGGGTTACGCGCGGCGGCGGCCCCATTATGGAGGAGAAATTGTTGATGTCGCCCCCGCCATAGCCGCCCATGCCGGGAACGCGGACCAGCTTGCTCACGTCGCCGGCCATCAGCTTCAGCCGGGCGTCCTCGAAGGTCTTCCCCGACTGGTTGTCGACCGTCACCCAGCCTACGAGGTCGAGCTTGTCGGCCTTCTCGGGCGCGACGAAATTGTAGCTGGCCTCCCAGCTCATCCCGCCCGTGATGTAACCCAGTTCGGCGTCGAGCCGGCCCGCCCTGCCGCTGTCGAGCACCCAGGTCAGCGCAGGCTTCAACACGGTGTCGTCGGCCAGCGACGGGAACAGCGGAGTGCCCGGCAGGCCGAACCGCAGTTGGCCGCCTATCTCGACGATGGGCTCAGAGCCCCGGCTCGGGGCGCCGCCCATCTGGAGAAAGCGGTATTCCTGGCCGTAGCGCCCCATCATGGCCGCCGAAGACGGCGTATAGCCGCTCCGGACGACCGTGCCCCTGACCATTTCCTGCCCGCCCCCTTCCTTGGGCGCCAGAAATGTGATCTCCCTTCCTTCATTCAGGGAGAGCAGCAGCCCCTGCGACACGGGGTCGGCCCGGTAGTTTTGCTCGAGGATTTGGAGGGCCCATTTGCCGGCGGGGTCGCGGAGCATCACGGAGTCGGGCTCGAGGTACACGGTGGTGTCGGCGAACGTGACCCGGTTGACGCCCTTCTGCAACTCCAGCGGGATGGTCTGCCGCACGACGGCGAAGTTCTGGTTGTAGACGGTGATGGCAGGCGGGGCCCCCGCCGCGTTCCATGTGGCCATCAGCCCCAGACAGGCAAGAATGCTCGGCACTGCGCTTCTCATGGCTTCACCCTCCTGCCGGTTGCGGTTCCGGCACGGTCACTGTGGAAAAGTCCGCCTGACTGCGCAGACGTGTCCATCGTAGCACAGTTGCGGCGAAAAGGGCGCGGGGGCCCCCACTTCTGGGTCGCGAAGCTTGCTTCGCGTATTGGGCCCCGTGGGAGGCGGCGGTCTGTTCTGGTTCGCCAAAGAGCAAAGCAAGC
>JAMOAF010000100.1 GCA_023621895.1 Planctomycetota bacterium | reverse complement strand
GGCGGCGCTGGCGGCCGGTCAGACCGCATCGGGTTGGTCCGCTATGCACCACCCTACCCCCCGTACCCCCCGTCGTAGAACGAGTCTCCAGGCCCGTCGGTCACCTCGTAGGACGGGTCTCCAGGCCCGTCGGTCAGCCGCGTGGTTGGCTCTCGGTGGGGCGGCGCTGGCGTTTTGGCTGTGCGAGCTTACCTGGTTCCCGGTGGCGCTGGCGGCCGGTCAGACCGCATCGGGTTGGTCCGCTATGCACCACCCTACCCCCCGTCGCCCCCGTCGTAGAACGGGTCTCCAGGCCCGTCGGTCAGCCCCGTGGTTGGCTCTCGGTGGGGCGGCGCTGGCGTTCTGGCTGTGCGGGCTTGCTCGGTTCCCGGCGGCGCTGGCGGCCGGTCGGACCGCATCGGGTTGGTCCGCTATGCACCACCCTACCGCGTGCCGCCCCCCGTAGAACGGGTCTCCCGGCCCGTCGGTCAGCCGCGTGGTTGGCTCTCGGTGGGGCGGCGCTGGCGTTTTGGCTGTGCTCGGTGGGGCGGCGCTGGCGTTTTGGCTGTGCGGGCTTGCTCGGTTCCCGGCGGCGCTGGCGGCCGGTCGGACCGCGTCGGGTTGGTCCGCTATGCACCACCCTACCGACGGGTTTCTTTATCCGGCGCCGTGGTTGACTTGAAGAGAAATCGAACGCGGTAGACGGGCGATTCCCGGGGCGCTGCCCCAGGGCGTTCGGTCAACGATTTGGCGGAACCGGGGCGCGGCGCCCCGCTCGCGCCAATGCCGGTCGCTTCAGCCGGGACGGCGGCCTTCGCCGAGGCGGATTTCGGCTCAATTGCGATCGGGTTCGCGGACTGGGCCGCCACCCGGGCGGCTGCCTTGGGGACCGCGGTTTCAGCGGCAATCTGGGCCGCCGCTCCAGTGGCCACTTCCCGGGCGGCACTGGGAATCCGCGGTCCGGCATGTTTGGCAGTGGGCACCGACACGATCTCGCTGAACCGCTGCGAATCCGCCTGCAAACGAGCGATCACCCGGACAATCTGGTCCGGCGTCAATTGCACCTCCAACCCTTCGCCATCTTGCACCTTGCTGGAACGATCGAGAACGACGCCGCAATCTTTGAGCGCCTCCGCGACGGCCTCGGCGCCGACCGGGCCGTCAACAGACCGGCATTCGTAAACCAGCAGCGGCCCCGCCTTGGCATCCTCCGTGTTTTGCCCTGGCTCGGCGGGCCTGGCTGCGGCATCTGCCGGTTCCGGCGGCAACTCGGACGGACTGGCGGCGGCGATTGCCGGCGCGGCCGGTTCGGGCGCGGCCTCCGCAACCGGCTTCGCCAGCCCGGCGTCCGAAGCGGCAACCGCTGCCGGCTCGCTCGTCGTCTTGCGGGGCTGCTCAACCGCTTCGATCACCGCATCGTTGTGGGCCGGTTCGATGAGCATCTCGGGGCGCTGCGATTGGGCCAGGCCATTCGGAGAACTCCCCGGGCGGCTCGATTTCTCCGACTCCATCATCATCAGCACCAGGGCAACCGCAATCGCAATCGCCGACCAGGCGAAGTTTCGCGGGCGCAACAGGCGCCGCGCCCAGGAGCTCCGCTCCGCCCGAGGCGGCTCAACCTGGTGAAATTCCGGCAACGGGGCGGCCGGCTGGGAAAGCATCTGCCGTTCGGCGCGGCGGAGCACGCTCTCGGCAAGACCGTTGTCGAGATGGTAAGCCGGCAGCGCCTGGAGGCTTTGGCTCAAGGAGCGAAGGTCGTCCACCAGTTGCCTCGCGGCGGCGCTGCTGGAGAGGACCTCCTCAACTTGCGCCTGCTCTTCCGCCGTCAACTCGCCGTCGATGTAGGCGCTGAACAGCTCATTCTCAGGCAGGTTCAACATCAGTCAAGTCTCGTTGACATGTTTCAAAACAGGCCCCAGGAGCAGGATTCGCCACGGCGCGCCAGCAGGAAAAAAGATGCTAAACAACTGAAAAAGCAATCTCTCGTTGGTTAATGCCGATCGCGCCGCGACTGGTCCATGCTCCTGGGTGGAATCCCTCTCGAAGCGGCCCCCGGCTCTCCGCGCTCGGGTGAGCGCCGGACTCTTCAAGAGCGGACTCCTCGTCACCCCCAAAACCCTTGGAGACGTGTATGGTCTTCGCCTCTAGTGCTCCTCCGTCAGGACTTCCTTAAGCTCATCGCGAAGCTGCAATCTCGCCCGGTGAAGCCGGCTGCGGACGGTCCCGACCGGCAGATCGAGTATCTCCGCGATCGTCTCGTAGCAGCAACCATCGATCTCCCGCAGAACCAGCACGTTGCGGTGCTCCTCGCTCAGCGTCGCCAAGGCCTGGCGAACCTGCCGGCACCGCTCTTCCCGTTCAAGGTTGTCCAAGGGACCGAGGTTGGAGTCCACGGGCTCCTCACCACCTTCTTCGCGCGCCTGGTCCACCGATCCCACCGGGCGGCGCCGCCGCCGCTGGGTCGCCGACACGTTGAAGGCGATCCGGTACAGCCATGTGTAAAAAGCGCTTCTGCCGCGAAACGACTCCAACTTGATGAACGCCTGGACGAAGGCGTCCTGGACCACGTCCAGGGCGTCTTCCGGCGACCCGATGGCGTGGGCCATCGTGTTGAACAGCCGATCCTGGTATTTCCGGACCAGCTCGCCGAACGCGGCCGTCTGGCCGGCCAGGGTCTCCTCGATCAGTCGGTCGTCGTCGCTCACGGCTTTCAGCGGATTGGACGCGGGGAAATCAGGGAAAGTTCCGGCATTCGTGGCGCGAACCTGCGCGGCCCGCCGTCACCGGCCCCCCAGGTGTTCATCATGGGGAGGCGGTCAACAACTGTCAAACTCTTGCGATGAAAACACTTACCTTTTGAATTTGGCGGCAAACCGCCGCCATCAGAACCAGAAAACCCGGCACGCGCACCCCCCCAAATCGGGCGAATATGCGTCCCGCCGCATTTCATCCTATCAAAAAGACGCCGGCACGGCGAATCTCCCGGCGCGGCGCCGGGGCAGCGCCTTTCCGCGATTGATCAGCCGCCAACCTCCCCTACTACGTAGACAATCCGCCGCACGGCCTCGTCGATTTCTCCCTCGGTGGCGTCGGCGCCCAGGCTGAACCGCAGGGAAGCGCGGACGATCTCTCGCGGCAACCCCATTGCCAGCAGGGTCGGCGACAGTTCCGCCGAACCGCTTGAACAGGCCGATCCGACCGAGCAGGCGATGCCCACCTGGTCCAGGGCCATCAAGAGAATCTGTGCATCGAGCCCGGGGAAGGCGATGTTGCTCACGTTCGGCAGGCGTTGGGCCCGGTCGCCATGGACGAGCAGCCCGGGAATCTCGCGCCGCAAGCCGTTTTCAAATCGTGCCCGCAATGCCTCGAGCCGCCGCAAGTGCGTCTGGCGATCCCGCTGGCAGAGCTCCAGTGCCGCGAGCATGCCGACCACCAGCGGAATCGGCTCCGTGCCCGGCCGCAAACCCCACTGCTGGTGGCCGCCGTAATGGATCGGCCGGACTTCGAGGCCACCGCGAAGCACAAGGGCGCCGATCCCCGGGGGGCCTTGGAATTTGTGGGCGGCCAGGCTCAACGCGTCCACGCCAAGCCGCCGGAAGTCGATCGGCATTTTGCCGGCGGCCTGAACCGCGTCGGTGTGCATCGGCACCCCCCTGTTCCGGCAGATCGCCGCCAACTCGGCGACCGGCTGGACCACGCCCGTGTCGTGATTGGCCAGCATCACGCAGACCAGCCGCGCCTCGGGCGCAAGCAGCGACTCGAGCCGCTCGACCCGCGCCACGCCGCTCGCATCCACGCCCAAGCTGTCCAGTCGCCAGCCGCGCTCGAGCAGATGTTCAGCCGGTTCGATGACGCTTGCATGTTCGATCGCCGAGATCACAATCCGCCCCGGACTCGCGCCGCCCGCCGCCGCGATCCCCAGTACCGCCAGGCAGTTCGACTCCGTGCCCCCGCTGGTGAAGATCAGCCGGTCGGGCGTCCTTCCGCCGGGCTCCAATCCCAGGAGCTGGCCGATCGCCTCGCGGGCGTCCTCCAGACGCCGCCTGGCCTGCTGGCCGGCCAGGTGCTGGCTGGCCGCGTTTGCATAGCCCTGGCGGTAGCACTCGACCATCGCCTGGACCACTTCGGGCCGGGTCGGGGTCGTCGCATTGTGGTCGAGGTAGATCGGCTCCATCCAGGAATTGTCGAACGGTGCGGAAGACCCGTCAAGGCAGCTTCCGCATCGAGCGGGCTCAAGTCGCGGCCATTGCAGCGGCCACCTGCCGGCGGCGGCTTTCGGCCTGCGACGTATCCGCCGAAAGGTGGAGCATCACGCTCCAAGAGCCGTCGGCTTCGGGCTCGACGTGCCAGTGAGGCAGCACGGCCACCGACTGGTGGACCAATTCGAAGCCGCCTTCCGATTGGCTGACCGATTCGACCGGGAACGCCCAGAAGTTGGTCGGCCGCGAGCTTCTCAGGCCCACGTCGATGCCGAGCCACTCGTCGACGAGGTTGAGGCTGGCCGTGTCGCGGAGGTCGAGCCGCGCGCCGAGTTGGCCGAGCGAGCGCTGCGAGGCGTCGTAGAAATAGCGGTCGTCGGCGCCGCTCGGCAGGCCGGCGAAGTTCAGCTCGACGGCGAAATGCAGGCGCCGATCCCGGGGCAGGTTCTCCAGCCGGTAGGCAATTTCGAGCGTCGAGCTGCCGGCGCTCAGCGTGATCGCCTTGACGAGGCGGACGGTCGCGCCGGCGGCGTTTCCCTCGCGGCTCAATTGCACCTGGATGCGGTCCGGATTGCGGCGTATCCGGGCGTCGTAGTTGCCCGCGACGAAGTCGCCCAACTGGCCGGCGGAGCCGGCGGCCACGGCGTCGAGCGAGACATCGGCATCGAAAAACAGGTCGACCAGGCTCTTGCGGCGATAGGCGTCGTACTGGACTCGCTGGTCGAGCCCCTCTTGCTTGAAGATGACGCGCTGGTGGATGCTGGCGCAATCGCCGCCCGACTGGCTCGCTCCGGCGAGCACCTTGCGATGGTAGGCTTCGGGGCCGCGCGTCAGCGTCGCCAGCAGGTTGTGGCGGATGGATCGGACATCGAGCTCGTAGAGGTGCCCGCCGGCGGCCGGCGCGACGAACGCGACGAGGCGGTCGTTGGCCAACTGGACTTCTTGGCGGCCGTCGAAATTCAGGTCCTCGACCTTGGCCTCGATCCAGTTGCCCGACAACCCGAAAACCTCGTCGAGCAGGTTGTCGGCCTTGATCAGGTGTTCGTAGACGGCGTTGCGCAAGTGGGGCAGGTAGATGCCCCCGAAGGCCCCGTGCCAATAGACGCAGTTGCACTGGCCGCGGTAGAGCTCCTGCCGGGCCTGCTCGATCTGGGGGCCGATCTTGCCGTCGTCGATCGCCCGCTGCAACCGGCTGCTGACCTGCATCATCCGCGCGTACATGTCGTTGGAATCGGGATAGCGGACCCTGAAGTTCCGCCAGTAACCGCCGCGGACGAAGCGCTTCAGCGATTCCCAGCGTGGGTCGTTCTGCATTTCATGGGCGATCCGGTCGAATTCGATCTGCTGGCCGGCCGGCAGGGCCCACTCGGTCATCTCGCGGTAGCTACAGGTGGGCAGGTAGACCCTGCCGAGCGGCTGGATGTTGTCGACGGCCTCGGAAGGCGTCGTCAGGTGGATCCAATCCTGGTTCTGCGCCAGGTGATCGAAAAACCGCCGCAACCATCCGTCCTGGTAGCAGTGCCTGTTCGTCTCCGGCCAGGTCCCGAATTTCTCGCCATCGTCGCCGAACACCACCACCGCGCCCTCGTGCGCCGCCGCGACCGAGCGCAGGTATTCGATCGTCTCGTGAGGCTGGCCGAAGGGAATCAGGTAACGCAGCCGCTCGCTGCCCGGAAAAATCGACATGATCCGGCCGTCGTCCTCGGTCAGGTAATGCCCGAAAAGCTGGTCGTCCACCAGTCCCGAAGCCTTGAAATGGAAGTCGTCGAGAATCGAATACTCGATCCCCGCGGCCGACAAGTCGCGCACGTAGTTCTGCTCCCAGACGCGTTCGGGCACCCACATGCCGCGGACGGAGCAACCGAGCCGGTCTTCAAGCCAGCGGGTGTACGCGCAGACCTGACCGACGCGATCCCGCGATGGGATCATGGCAAGGATCGGCTCGTAGAAAGGACCGCCGAGAATCTCGATGCGGCCGCGGTGGACCAGGCCGGCGAGCCGGTCGACATACTCCGGATGCTTCGCGTCGAGCCACTCCATCAGCGATCCGCTGGTGTGCAGGGCGATCTTCAGCGACTCGTAGGGCTCGAACGTGTCGAGAAACGGCAGGTAGCTGTCGCGATAGGCATTCTCAAAAACGTGGTCAAAGTTACCGATGGGCTGATGATTGTGCAGGGCGAGGATGAAGCGAATCGGTCTGGACATGGCCTGTGGTGATATCTTTCGTGGCAAGGTAAGGAATATAGGCCCTTAAGTGGACGGGGCGCGCCGAGCGGAGACATTTACTTAATCGGCAACAATACCGCAGTTTATCCAGTTCCCCTCGACGGAATATTTTCGCTTTTTAGGCCTCTCTCGTAGGACGGGTCTCCTGGCCCGTCGCCTCTCACGTAGGACGGGTCTCCCGGCCCGTCGCGATGTCTTGTGGTCGGCAATTGGTGGGGCGGCGCTGGCGTTTCGGCGGCGCAAGGGGCGCTCGCTCCGGCGAACGTCTCGCGCTTGCGGCCAATCGCACCGGATTGGCCCGCTCTGCACCACCCTACGGCCCTCTCGTAGGACGGGTCTCCTGGCCCGTCGCCTCTCTCGTAGGACGGGTCTCCTGGTGAAACACAATGTTCAAGGTCCAAATTCCAATATCCAATATACTCTCTTACGGACCGAGCCTTACCCGCTCCCGACCCTTGGAATTGAACCTTGAGCCTTGAATCTTGAACCTTGTCGGCCTCCCGGCTATGCCGAGGCCGCTTCCAGGTCCACTTCGCGGAGGAAAGCGGCGGCTTCCTCGGGCGTCACGGGGTTGATATAGAAGCCGGTGCCCCATTCAAACCCCGCGGCGCGCGTCAAACTCGGCATGATCTCTATATGCCAGTGATAGTGCGGCAGCTCCTGGGTGTCAAAGGGGGCCGTGTGGATGATGTAATTGTAAGCCGGTTGGTCCAGCGCGGCTTCGATCCTGCCGATTACCTGCCGGACCACCCCCGAGAGCTCGTCGATCCCGTTCTTTTGGATGTTTTCGTAGTGACTGGAGTGGGTTTTCGGCAGAATCCACGTCTCAAACGGAAACCTGCTGGCAAACGGGCAGAAGGCGACGAATCCGGGGCTGTCGAGGACAATCCGCTTTTCGGAGGCGAGTTCCTGCTGGATCATGTCGCAATAGATGCAGCGGCCGCGGAAATTGTGGAATTCGAGCGAGCCGGTCATCTCTTCCCAGACGTTGATCGGCACGATCGGCGTGACGATCAGTTGGCTGTGCGTATGTTCGAGGGAAGCCCCCGCGGCGGGCCCCACATTCTTGAAAATCATCCCGTAGACGAGCCGGGGGTCTTTCTTCAGGTCCACGAGGCGGTCGCGATAGACCCAGAGCACTTCGCGGAGCTGCGGCACGGTCAACTCCGACGTGCTCATCACGTGCTGCGGCGTCTCAATGATCACTTCGTGGGCGCCGACGCCCCGCATCATGTCGTAGATGCCCTCGCCTTGCTTCTGCAAATCGCCTTCGATTTCCAGGGCGGGGAACTTGTTGGGCACGACCCGCACCCGCCAGCCCTCCCGATTCGGCTGGGAGCCCGGATTGCGGTAGGCGATGATCTCGCCGGGGGTCTTGTCTTCGTTGCCCTCGCAAAAAGGGCAGAACTGCCCGCGGCGGCGGCGAGGCGTCGTGTCGAAATCATGGGGGCGCTTGGCGCGGCTTTTCGCCACGATCACCCAGCGTCCAACGATCGGGTCTTTCCGCAAATCCGGCATGTTCTCCCTCGTCTTGCTGCTCGCCCGTGCTCCGCTTGGCCCTCAAGCCTGCCACATAATCATCTCGTAGTCTTCACCCGGCACCGCCGTTTCAATTGTTCCCTCCGTGGGAACGCGTTCGGCCAGCAGCCGTCCCGCGTGGAGTTCGACGAAGAACTGGATCGGGTCTTCCGTGGCCACGTTGAGGTTCTCCAGCGGTATCGCCGCTTCGAAAATCAGGTCGGCCGCCACTTCGACGGCGGCCCCCGGGACGGGCCTGCCCCGGAACAGTAAGCTGCCGCTCGGTTTTCTGTCCGAGAGATTGGCGATCCGCAGTTCGTATCCCTCCGGGCTGTAGAATGCCACGCGGACGGCGTCGACCGATCCGAGGCGCTCGCGGAACGGGCCGCCGCGGGCGTCCAGGCGAATCGCCAGCCGGGCGGATTCGAACCCGAAAAACAAGCTCTCGATCAGGCCCTCGCCTCCGGCCATGCTCATCGCGCCGCGCGAGCCCTGGCAAACGTACTGGCCCGCGTTGAGCCACTCGAAGTAGGTCCGCCGGCCGTCGACCTTCACGTTCAGCAAGCCGGCCGGCTGGCTGTACTGCCGCAGGCCGAACCCCTGGGTGATCGGCCGGGCGAGCTCGCCGTGCGGTTCGTCGCCCAGCAGAGTGTAGACGTTTTGCAGGTGCTTGCGGAACAGGCGGTCGAAAAGCCGGTCCTGGGCGCTCGTGTGCGAATCCCCGAACCACCAGAACCAGTCGCTCCCTTCGGCGATCAGCAGCTCTCTCCGCGCCTGCTCGATCCGCTCGGCCGGCGCCCTCTTTTCCTCGGCGGCCCGCTCGAGGTGGCTCCGGGTCTGGTCCAGCAGGTCCCATGCGCGATTGCACTCGGCATGCCCGATCCAGATGCCGAAATTGTGCTGGATCCAGCTTCCCGGGAAGAGGTTGCTGAGCTTGTCGGCGGCGGGGAATTTCTCCAGGTAATCGCAGATTCGCACTGGGGTTATTTTAGGGTGCGTGACGGCGCGGCGGTAGAGCCCGCGGAGGAAGTCGACTCCGCTGTTGGGATAGTATTCCCAGCAATTCTCCCCGTCGAGGATGATGCTTACGAGCGTGGGGCGATGGCCGGCGTTGCCGCTGGTGGCCCTGCCGATCGCTTCGAGTTTGCCGATGAAATCATCGACGGCGTGGTTGGCCGCGAAACGCTGGTAGTGAAACCCGATCTGGTCGCTCATCGCGTGGTCGCGGAAGATGATCTGTAGCGAGCGCCCCGCCTCCTCGATCCGCCAGGGGCGGTAGAGCATCTCCGGGTTCCGCAGGTAGCCGTTGCTGTCTCGCGAGACCCAGCCGTTGGTCGAGCAAGAGAGAATCTCTTCGTCGGTGGCGATCCATTGGATGCCGGCCTTGGCGATTGCGGGAATGATGCCCTGGCAGACGGAGCCTTCCGAGGGCCACATCCCTCGGGGCGGCTTTCCGAAAAGCCGCTGGTGGAATTCGACCGCCTCGTCGATCTGCCGCTGGACATCATCGGGATAGCTCGCCAGGGCTCTTGGCAAGGCGACCTCGGGCATCGCGCGCTGCGCCAGGCGCTTGTCCCAGAGGAGCGGCAGGATGGGGTGGTAGAATGGCGTGGTGGTCAGCTCGATCTGCCCGCGGTCGTGGAGCTTGCGGTGCAGCGGCACGATCTCGGCCAGCAGTCCCAGTTGCTTTGCCAGCAGCCACTCCTTTTCGTTCTGGGTCCACCGGCAGCCCTTCTTGCGAAACTCCGCCAGGTCCTTGTCGCGTTCGAAAGCCAGGGGGTGGAACCAGGCCAGGTTCGACCAGCACTGCAAGTCCATCAGATCGCGCTTGGAGAATCGCCGCGCGGCCTTCGCCGCCGTGTCGATGCCGAACCCCCGCTTCTGGTAGAGCTCATGATAGCGGGGAAAAGGGCGGATCATCTGCTCCGCATAGGCCATGAAAAAGTCGTCGAGCAGGTACTCCAGGTCTTCTTCGTCAAGTGCGTCGGGCGACAGGTGCGATACCCGTAGATGGCGATCCTGGTGTCCCTGGTCCGTGTAGGCCTGGAGTTGAACCAGCAGGCTGGGGACAAGATTGACCGTGGCGTGCATCTCCGGCGTTTCCGCCAAGAGCATCGCCATGCCCCAGTAATCCTTCGTCCCGTGCAGCCGCACCCAAGGCATCGGGTTCTCGCCCGTCACGTCGTCGGGGTAGTAAGGCTGGTGCTGATGCCAGAAGAAGGCCAAAGACACGTCGTGCATCGCTGTCCCCCGCTCGCGGCGGCCGGCGGATGGCCGCCGCCACTTAATCCGTTCTGTCGAAATTCCCTCAACCGGCCCCAGTCCGGTCTGGCAGAGCCAGGCAATTCCGCCACCCCGGCTCTGCGGGGCAGCGCCGGCAGTCAGGCCGAAGCGGGTGCTCGCCGAATCGTCTCCTCGTAAAGCGCCGCGTATTGGCGGGCGCTGCGCTGCCAGGACCAATCCTGCCGCATTCCCGTTTCGACGAGCTGCCTCCAGACATCCCGCCGGGCATAAGCAGCGCACGCGCGGTGCAGGGTCTCGTTGAGCGCGGCGGCATTGTCCTGGGTGAAACTGAATCCATTGGCGGTCCGCTCGACGAGCGTCCGCTCGTTGGTGTCGACGATCGTGTCGGCCAGGCCTCCCGTTTCACGGACGATCGGCACGCTGCCGTACAACAAGCTGTACATCTGGTTCAGACCGCACGGTTCAAACCGGCTGGGCATGAGAAACATGTCCGCTCCGGCTTCGATCACGTGGGCCGAGTCGTCGCAGAAGTCGATCCGCACCGCCACCTTTTGCGGGTACTGTGCGGCCAAGCGCCGGAATCTCTCTTCCAGGGTCGAGTCTCCCGTGCCGAGGATCACCCACTGGACATCCTGGCTCTCAGCCCATTTCGGGAGGATGCTGGCGACGAGGTCGAAGCCCTTCTGGTGGGCGATCCGCCCGATGACGCCCACCACGGGCACGTCGGCGCGCCGCGGCAGGCCGAACTTCTCCTGGAGCGCCGCCTTGCAGATCGGCTTGCCTTGGTCGACCGTTTCGACCGTGTAGTTGGCGGCCAGGAGACGGTCGGTGGCAGGGTCCCACTCCTTGCGGTTGACCCCGTTGAGAATCCCGGTCAGCGCTCCGCGGCGATGCTGTAGGACGCTCTGCAAGCCGAAACCGAATTCGGGCGTCTGAATCTCTTCGGCGTAACGGCGGCTGACCGTGTTGAGCGAGTCCGCAAAAATCAGGCCGGTCTTCATCAGGTTGAGCTTGCCATAGAACTCCATCTCGCGCCAATTGAAATGCCGCCAATCCAGGCCGGTCAAGAGCATGTCCCAATGCCAGAAACTGCCCTGGTAGGCCAGGTTGTGGATCGTGAACAGCGTGGCAATCTTCCGGTAGCGCGGCAGGTTGCGGTATTCGAGCTTCAGATAGGCGGGGATCAGGCCCGTC
>JAMOAF010000214.1 GCA_023621895.1 Planctomycetota bacterium | reverse complement strand
TTTCTCGGCGTTCTCGGCGTCAGCGGGTCCGGAAAATCGACCTTGCTCCACCTGCTTGGAGGCCTCGACACGCCGACCTCCGGCGAGGTCGAAGTCGATGGCCGCGCGCTGGGCAAGTTCAACGCCCGGGAGCGGGCGATCTACCGGCGGCAGTCGGTCGGCTTCGTGTTCCAGTCGTTCTACCTCGTGCCGGGACTGTCGGCGGAGCAGAATGTGGCCGTTGCCTTGACGTTCCAGGGCATCTTCGGCCGGCATCGCCGCGATTTGGCCCGCGAAGCGATCCGCCGCGTGGGTCTTGAAGGGCGCGCCCGACACCGCCCCAGCCAGCTCAGCGGCGGCGAGCAGCAGCGCGTCGCGCTGGCCCGAGCGATCGTCCACCGCCCTCCGCTGCTGTTGGCCGATGAGCCGACCGGCAACCTTGATCGGGCGACCGCCGAAGGCGTGATGGACCTGATTCGCGAAATCCACCGCGCAACGCGGACCACCGTGGTGATCGTCACCCACAACGAGGCGATGGCCAGGCAGGCGGCTGATCGGATCGTCTGGCTGTCGGACGGGCGTCTCGTTTCCGACCGGGGGACGCTTGCATGAGGGCCTGGTGGATCATGCTGCTGGCGCTGGCCGGGCTGGCTCGACGGCCGTTGCGGGTTGCTCTGACGGTGCTCGGGGTGACGATCGCGGCGGGGGCCCTCTTCTCCATGGTCGGCTTTGCCCTGGGAGTGCAGCGGCAGGCCGAAGCCCCCTTTGAGAAGCTCGACCTGCTGAAGAATATCGAGATTTGGCCACGTCGCGCCGGCGCCGAGGAGGCCGATCCAGACGACCCCGACGGCGGCGGCATGGCCGCGGGGCGCGATAGCGAAGAGATCACGCAGGCAACGGCAGGGGGACAGACAAGAGAGGGCGCCGTGGAGAAAGAGCCGGTGGTGATCGACGATGCCCTACTGGCCGAAATTCAAGAGCTGCCCGGCGTCGCTCTCGCCTACCCGGAATTCCGCATGGGCGACGTGGAAATCCGCTTTCAAGAGTCCCGGCAGCGATGCACGGCCGTCGGCACGCCGCGCGAATTGGGTCTCCTGGGCGCCGGCGGAGAGTTGATCGTGGCGGGCAGCTTCTTCAGTCTCGCGAGCCGCCCGGAGGTGATGATCACCGAGAAGCTTGTCGAGGCGCTCGGACTCGGGTCGCCCCGGGGCGCCATCGGCAAGACGCTCACCCTGCGGGCATCGGGGCTCGCCCGGCGGGACGATGCGACGTTTGAGTACCGGACCGAGGAATTGGAGGTCACGCTGGTCGGCGTCTACACGCCACCGCAGCCGGCGGGCGCTTTCCTGGGCAGGAGCATCCTGCTGCCGGTCGACGTGATGAAAGACGTTCCCGGCGTAGCCGTTTCACCTCGCCACCACGGTTCGGGCGCCGCCGCCGTGGCGCGCGGCTACGCCAGGGCGATTGTGCGAGTCGAACACCCGACCGACCTGGTGAAGGTTGAGAAGCGGCTGAAGGAGATGGGGCTGGGCGCCCGAACATCGATCGGGCGCCTCCAGGAGATGCGGAAGTTCTTTGTTTTTCTCGACGTGCTGCTGGCTGCCGTGGGCACGGTGGCCCTGGTGGTGGCCGCGCTGGGAATCATCAACACCCTGTTGATGGCCGTCCTCGAACGCTACCAGGAGATCGGCACCTACAAGGCGATCGGGGCGGCCGACGGCGACATCGTCGTGCTGTTCCTCACCGAGGCGATCTTGCTCGGGTTGGCCGGCGGGCTGGGCGGCCTGGCGCTCGGCAGCGGCGTCTCGTGGGCGCTCGAAGTGGGGGTCAACATCTACGCTCGCGGGCAAGGCGTCGAAGAGGCGATTTCGATCTTCAGCTTTCCCGCCTGGCTCTCGGCGACGACCGTGGCTTTCACCACCGCCGTCGCCGCCGCTGCCGGAGCTTATCCCGCCTTGAGAGCGGCCCGGATCGACCCGATCCGCGCCCTCCGCGGGGAGTAAGTGCCGCACCGCACGCATTTCACCCGCTCTCCCGAGGGGGTACGGCCGGGCGCGATCCAAGCGTCTTTGACGGCCCAAATCAGGCCGCTCGGGACGCCTCATCATGCCGATCTTGCCTACTTCCTAGAACTGGCCTGAATGGCGGGCCACCGAGACCGGGGCGAGAGGGCCGGGGCGAGAGGGCCGGGTGACGGGGGGGGCGCCAGCCGAAACCAGGCTGGATGATCCCCAGGCGATACCTTGACGCA
>JAMOAF010001127.1 GCA_023621895.1 Planctomycetota bacterium | reverse complement strand
GCGATCGTTTGGCTCTCGGCCCCGGCTCGGGCGCTTCTTGTCGGCAAGGGCGACGCGGATTTTGCCCGGCTTGAAAGCCTGCTGCGGCGGTTGAGAATCGAGCCTGACGCGCTCTCGGTGGAAGACCTGCCCGGCGATGCCAACGGGCTTGATCGATATGACCTGATCGTGGCGGCGAACATCCAGGCGGCGGCCTTCTCGCCGCAGCAGGTGGAGGCGATTGCCGATTACGTCCGCCGCCGGGCGGGCGGGCTGCTCGTGGCGGGCGGCGCGGATTCGCTCACCGCGGGCGGCTACCGCGGCACGCCGCTCGAACAGCTCCTGCCGGTCGCTTGCCGCTACGAGGCGCGCTCGAAACGGCCCTCGCTGGCGATCGTGCTGGTCATCGACCAATCGGGCTCGATGGAAGAGGGAGGGGCGATCGGGCTGGCCAAGCAGGCCGTGCGGCGAACCATCGAGATGCTCGACGCCCGCGACGAGTTGGGAGTCATCGCCTTTCAGGACACCAACCGGTGGATCGCCCCGCTTCAGCCGTGCGGCGACAAGCAGAAGGTCCTCCGCCAGGTCGACACGCTCTCCGCCGGCGGCGGCACGAACATGCTGCCGGCAATTGAAAAAGCGCACCTCGCCTTGGTCGAAAGCTTCGCGGACCTCAAGCACATCATCGTGCTCACCGATGGGATTTCCTATCCGGGCGATTTCGACGCTCTGGCGCGCGGCGCGGCCGCCTCGGGGATCACGATATCGACCGTGGCCGTCGGCGAGAAGGCAGCCGAACCGCTTCTGCGGACGATCGCCGAGCTGGGCCGCGGCAGTTTCCACCTCTGCCGGAACGCCCGCGAACTGCCCGACGTCTTCGCACGGGAGACCGCCAAGGCGGCCCGGTTCGGGATTCACGAGGAGCCGTTCTTCCCCGAGTACGGGCCGGCGCTGCCGCAGACGTTCGGCAAGCCGCCGAGCCTGCTCGGGTATGTGGAAACCAAGGCAAAGCCCGAAGCCAGCATCGCCATGCTTGCCGAGGCCGGCGACCCGCTCGCCGGCTGGTGGCGGTGCGGCCGTGGAACGGCGGCCGTCTTCACGTCGGATCTCGACGGCCCCTGGTCGCGGCCCTGGAAAACCTGGTCCGGCTGGGAACCGCTCTGGACAACGCTGATTCGGCAAGCCATCCGCCCCAGCGGCGCCGGCGGCTGGCGGCTGCACGCTCGGCGGGCACTGGCGGCGACGATCGTCACCGTCGACGCGGCGCCCCTTGGCGACCGGCCTGAGAACGATGCCCAGGTTGCGCTTGAGGTGACTCGGCCCGACGGCGAGAGGCGGGAATTGCCCATGCCGCGCGTCTCGCCGGGCAGGTACGCCCTGGAGACGCCCTCGCTGCAACTCGGGACGTACCAGTTCGCGGTCACCGCGAAGATCGGCGGCGAGCGGGTGTTTTACGGCCAAGCGGCCGTCTGCATCGACTGGCCCGACGAGTTTGCACCGCGGGAGACGAACGTCGCCTTGTTGAAGGAGATTGCCTCTGCCACGGGCGGAAGGTTCCAACCGGCGGCCGGCCAACTGCTGCCTGAAGACACGGCTCCGCGGGCACGGCTCGTGCCGGTGTGGCATTTTTTCCTGTTTGCGGCGATACTGGCGTTTCTGGCCGATCTGGCCGTCCGGCGGCTGCCCGCCGTGTTTCCGCGTGATCCGGCATCCGCAGGGCGCGGCGCCGCGAGCCCCCGGCCATAGCGGAATCCAGATCAAGACCGCAATCACCCGCACCAAGGTCCCAAGCCATGAATCTCACACGACTTTCGCAACTGCTGCTGGCGGCGATCCTCGTCGCAAGCTCCGCCGGCGCCCAGGAGGAAGCCAGGCAGGCCCCGTTTTACATTGGAGGCACGGGCGGCGCCTATTTTCTCGCCGAGCCGGGCGAACTGGTGATCGTGGTGGAAAAACGCGATCGCAACCGATCCGGCCGCACGGCTGATCTGCGCGCGATCCTCGTCGGACCGGACCGGCGGGTGATCCAAGACGTGACGATTCCCGACGACCGGCGCGCCCGCGGCAGCGGCCTCGGGCCGGTCCAGACCGCCAGGCTTTCAACGCGCGTCGAACGCAAGGGCGTGTACGGGCTGAACATCACGGTCTCGAACGATCGCTACGGCGACGAGATCGCCTGGGGCTTTCAAACGAACGCGCCGCACTACCTGATCGAGACCGCACGGGGTCACCGCGACGCGCGGCGCGAGGAGCCGATCGTGCTGCTCGACCCGGACCAGCCGCGCGACGTCTGTTTCCTGCCGCGTTCCGGCCCATTTGGCATCGAGATCACCGGCCTGCCGAAGGGGGTTGAGGAGGCAGCCGTCTATGACCGTGAAGGCCGCCAGGTGGCCCTGCTGGCCGCCGATTCCAAGGGCGCGGCTTCAGGAAGCGTGCCGGCAAAGTCCGGCCGCGACGCCGTGCCCTGGCGGCTGCACCTGCCGCGCGGCCAGGCGACGGTCCAGATCGACGGGGTCACCCGCTGGGACGACGACGATCTTTACCCCAACCTGCCGCTCTGGACGCCGAATGCCGAATCGTGGTTTCCGCTGGCGGAGAATCGCTGGTTGCTCGCCCCTTACAGCCGGACCGCTTATGGCCCGCCCGGCAGCCAGGCGGAGATCGCCTTCGAAGTCTACAACAACGCGGACCGGAAGCGGACGATCCGCCTCGAACTGGAGTTTCCCGGCGAGAGTTGGCCGGCCAGCCTGGGCGAGAGCAAAGTGGCCCTCGCGGGCAAGCGATCGGCGAAGGTCCTGGTTCGCTACACGGTTCCCGCCAGCGAGGCTCGCGTGCACCTCAGGGCGACGCCCGAGGGCCAGCGGCAGTTCTCCACCTACAGCACGCTGACGGTCAAGCCGGGCCGCGCGCCGGCCGAAGAGCCGCTAGCGATTCCACTCGTGCTGAAACCCTATCAACACGAGAACGAGCAGTTCGGCTACCTGCCCGATTTCCCGCGGACAACGCAGGTCTATTTCGATCTTGAGAACCGGCCGTTCCTGAATACCGAGGGAGGCATCGCCACCTGGCGCGGCGGCCGGTGGGCGGAGACCTCGCTCCGCGACGCGGTCACCTCGGGCGACGAGGGGCTGGCGCGGCAGCCGTTCAGCTCGGCGTCGAACAAGGTGGCGTTCGATGGCGATGGCGGCGTCTACCTGTTGGGGCGGGGGGCGCGCCGAGCGGCGCTGCTGCATTCAACCGACGGAGGCAAGACCTTCGCAGCCTGGCCGATTCCGCCGCGGCAGGGCCGATCACAATCGTTCGACCTGGAGCAGTTCTCGGGCCACAACGGCGGAGACGGCCCTCCGCCGATTGTCCGCTTTACCCAAACCGCCGCCGATCCCAAGTTGATCTGGCGGCGGATCAACGACCTGGAGTTGTTCGTGCCCGAAAAGCAGGGCGGCCGGATCGTGATCGGCGAGCCGATCCTGATATCGCGGCAGTCGATCGGCCTGTCGCTCCACTCGGGCAGCCCTTCGACGATTGTCTCGCGCGGGACCAAGGTCCACGTCGTCTGGGCCGAGGCGACCGATCCGGCCGACAGGGCGCCGGGCGTTCCCACGTATGTCGTCACTTACGATCGGCGGACGAAGACGCTGGGCAAGCCAGCGCTGGTCGGCCACGGGCCGCCGGCCAACGACGTGCACAACACGCCGAGCATCACGATGGACAGCCGCGGCTATCTGCACGTGCTGGCGGGAACGCACGGCCAGCCCTTCCCCTACGCCCGATCGCTCCAGCCCAACGATTCCGGCGGCGGTTGGACGGAGGCCGCGCCCACCGCCGGCCAGCCGCGGCAGACCTATATCGGCCTGGTTTGCGGGCGCGACGACGCGCTGCACCTCGTCTCGCGCGTCTGGCGCTCCGGAGAGGAGCCGTTTCCGGCCAGCAGTTGCGCCACGCTCGCCCAGCAGCGGAAAGCGCCGGACGGCGATTGGCAACCGCCCGAGGCACTGATCCTTCCGCCCCTGTCGGAATACAGCGTGTTCTACCACCGCCTGACGATCGATCGCACGGGGCGGCTGTTCCTCTCCTACGACACCTGGTCGACCTACTGGTTCTACCGCACGGACCAGCGCGGCGACCGGCGCGCGATGATCACGTCGGCCGACGGCGGCAAGACGTGGAAGCTGGTCTCGACGAGCGACCTCGCCGGCGGGGCTCGGCGGTAAAGGCGACCGCTTACGAGCGGCGCTCGGCAAGCCAGATGATCGCCGAGTAGAAGACGGGCGTGAAGAAGATGCCGAACAGCGTCACGCCGAGCATCCCGCTGAACACGCCGACACCCAGGGCGACGCGCATCTCGGCCCCCGCTCCGGCCGATGTCAACAGCGGCACGACGCCGAGAATGAAGGCGAACGAGGTCATCAGAATCGGCCGCAGCCGCAGCCGGCAGGCGTCGACGGTCGCCTCGTGGCGCGGCTTGCCGGCGTTCTGCTGCTCCTTGGCGAATTCCACGATGAGGATCGCGTTCTTGCTGGCCAGGCCGATCAGGACCACCAGGCCGATCTGGGTAAAAATGTTGTTGTCCATGCCGCAGAGCCAGACTCCGGTGATCGCGGCCAAGAGGCACATGGGGACGATCAGGATGATCGCCATCGGCAGCGACCAGCTTTCATACTGGGCGGCGAGGACGAGAAAAACGAAGACGACCGCCAGGGGAAACACCAGCTTGTTGATCAGGTCTTCGCCGGCCTTGATCTGCTGGAGCGTCAACTCCGTCCACTCGAAACCCATACTCTGGGGGAGGTTGTTCCGCGCGACTTCCTCCATCAGCGAGATCGCCTGGCCCGAGCTTACGCCGGGCGCCGTGTTGCCGTTGATCTCGGCGGAAGGGTACATCTGGTAGCGGTTGACGATCGCCGGTCCGGCCGAATCGCGGACGGCGACCACGCTCTCCAGCGGAATCATCCGGCCGGCGGCGTTGCGGACCCTGAGCTTGCCGACGTCCTCCAGCCGGCTGCGGAACTCGGCGTCGGCCTGGACGTTCACTTGCCAGTTCCGGCCCTGGAAGGTGAAGTCGTTGGCGTAGGCCGAGCCGAGGTACACCTGGAGGGTGTCGAACACGTCGCCGAGCGCCAGGCCCAGTGACTTGGCCTTGGTGCGGTCGACGTCGAGGAACAACTGGGGCTGATTGGCGCTGAAGCTGCTGAACAGGCCGACCAGTCCGGGCTGGGCGCCGGCCGTATCGACCACGCTCGCCACGTTTTTCTGCAATTCGAGGAATCCCAGATCGCCCCGGTCTTGCACCTGAAGTTTGAAGCCGCCGGTGCTTCCCAAACCGTCGATCGGCGGCGCTCCGAAGGCCACGATCTGGGCGTCCTGGATTTTCTGAAACTCTTCGCGGAGACTGGCGGCAATCGCGCTGGCGTATTGCCCCGGATCGCCTTTGCGCTCTTCGAACGGCTTGAGGATCACGAACATGCCGCCGACATTGGAGATGTTGCTCGACGTGAGGACGGAATAGCCGGGGACGGCGATCACGTGGTCGATGCCCTCGGTGCCAAGCAGAATCTCGCTGATGTGGCGGACAACGGCGTCGGAGCGTTCGAGGCTGGCGCCGTCGGGCAACTGGGCGTTGACGACCAGGTAGCCCTTGTCCTGCTCGGGGATGAATCCGACCGGCACGGCGCGGAACCCGAGATAGGTGAGCACCATCAGTCCGCCGTAGACCAGGAGCACGATGGCGCTTGTGCGGAGCAGCACGGCGACCGTTCGGCCGTATCCCTGGATCGTTCGATCGAAGAGCCAGTTGAAGCCGCCAAACAGGCCGGCCAGCGTCCGGTTGACCGCCTGGGCGCCAAACCATCCGGCGACGGCGCCGCACGCGAAGCAGACGACGCGGACGATCCAGACTATCGCCGGGCTGGCGTGGATCGCCTCGGCCGATTCGCCGCGGGCGGCGCCCGAGGGCGCGAAGATCGCGGCGACTGATGGCGCCAGGGCCAGCGTCACGAGCAGGCCGAAGACCAGAGCTACGCCGATCCGCGGGACCGCCTCTTCGCGCTTGTGGTCGTCATGCCCATGGGCCTTGAGCAGGATCGCGCAGAGGGCGGGGCTGAGCGTCAGCGAGTTGAACGCCGAGATCACCGTCGAGGCCGCGATCGTCAGGGCGAACTGCCGGAAGAACTGCCCGCTGATCCCCGTAATGAATCCGGTGGGCACGAAGACCGCGCAGAGCACCAGGGCGATGGCGACCACCGGCCCGGAGACTTCCTTCATCGCCTGGCGCGTGGCGTCCTTGACACCCAGGCCGAGCGCCATGTTTCTCTCCACGTTTTCCACGACGACGATCGCGTCGTCGACGACGATCCCGATCGCCAGGACGAGCCCGAACAGCGAGAGGTTGTTCAGCGAGAAGCCCAGGCCGGCCATGACGGCGAAGGTGCCGACGAGCGAGACGGGGACGGCGATCATCGGGATGATCGTCGTCCGCCAGTTCTGGAGAAAGACGAGGACGACGACGAACACGAGCAGGATCGCTTCGCCCAGGGTTTTGAACACTTCGTGGATCGATTCTTCGACGAACACGGTTGTATCGTAGACGATTCGGTACTCGACCCCCTGGGGAAAGTCCTCGGCGAGCCGATCCATTTCGCTTCGCACGGCCTCGGCGGTGGCCAGGGCGTTGGAGCCCGGCAGTTGGAACACCGCCAGGGTCACCGCTTGATCGCCGTCGAGGTAGCTATTGACGTCGTAGTTTTTGGCGCCGAGCTCCGCCCGGCCGATGTCCTTGATCCGGGTGAGCCCCCCATCCTTGCCGGTCTTGACGATGATGTTCTCGAACTCATCCTTCTCCAGGAGCCGGCCGAGCGTGGTGATCGGGTATTGGAAGACCTGGCCCTCGGGTGCGGGCGGCTGGCCGATCCGCCCGGCCGCCACCTGCACGTTTTGTTCGCGGAGTGCCTTGATCACGTCGCCGGCGGTCATTTCGCGGGAGGCCAATTTCGCCGGGTCGAGCCAGACTCGCATGCTGTAGTCACGGGCGCCGAGGAAGGCGACGTCGCCCACGCCTTCCAGGCGCGCCAGGGCGTCCTTCACGCGGATGCCCGCATAGTTGCTCAGGTAGAGTTGGTCGTACGTTTTTTCGGGAGAAACGAGGTTGACGCAGAGGAGAATTGCCGGGGACTTCTTTTTGGTGGTGACTCCCTGGCGTTTGACCTCCTCGGGCAGCTTGGCTTCGGCGATGGCCACGCGGTTCTGCACAAGCACCTGGGCCATGTTCAGGTCGGTTCCCAGGTTGAAGGTGACGTCGAGCAGCATCTGCCCGTCGTTGGTGCACTTCGAGTTCATGTAGAGCATGTTCTCGACGCCGTTGATCTCCTGCTCGATCGGGGCGGCGACGGTCTCCGAGACGACCTTGGCGTTGGCGCCGGGATACATCGCGGAGACCTGGATCGTCGGCGGCGCGACTTCGGGATACTGCGCGACGGGGAGGCTTGCCACGCTGACAATGCCGACGATTACGATGACCACCGAGAGGACGGTGGCGAAGATGGGGCGATCGATGAAGAAACTGGAGAACATGGAGGTCCGCTCGTCGATAGTGCCTGGGATGGAAGACCGCCGGCGCTCGCCCTTACGATGAAGTCCCGCCGGAATTCGGCGCCGGGGCGGGGGGAAACTCCTCCGGCTTCGGAGCCACTTTCGCGCCGGTCCGCGCCCGCTGGATGCCGTTGACGATCACCGTTTTGTCCGGCTCCAATCCCGAGAGGATCGCGCGGAAGGTCGTCTTGGTCCCTTCGGGCCGGACCTGCCGGCCCAAGACCACCGGGAGACGCTCGACGACGTTGTCGTTGTCCACCGCCAGCAGATACTTTTGCCCCTGATCGGCGCCGATTGCGCTTTCGGGCACGACGAGCGTCGGCGCGGGCAGGCTCATGGGCAGCCGCACGCGGACGAACAGGCCGGGCGTGAGGGAGCGGTCGGCATTGTCCAGGATTCCCCGCAGTTGGATCGTGCCGGTCTGGGGATCGACGCGGTTGTCGACGAAGTCGAGGGTCCCTTCGCGCGGATAGCCCTCATCCACGGCCAGTCCGATGAAGAACGGGGCTTTTACGTCCTTGATATGATCGGGGCGGGAATCCTTGCCCTGCTTGCGGACCTGCTCCTGGTAGGCGAGCACCGTCCGTTCGGGCACATTGAAATAGACCCACATGCTCCGGGTGCTGACGATCGTGGTCAGCGTGGTCGCCTCGCCGGCACTGCCCATGGGAATCAGGTCGCCCTCGGAGAAATTGCACTTGCTGATCCTGCCGTCGAAGGGAGCCTTGATCTCGGTCCAGCCCAGATCGAGTTGCGCCCGCTTGACGGTCGACTCGGCGCCCTTGAGCTCCGCTTCGTTGAGCTTGACCTGGGCAACGTTCAAGTCATACTCCTCCTGCGTTGCGGCGCCGCTTGGCAGCAGCGCCTTGGTGCGTGCGAGGTCGGCGATCGCCCTGTCGAGCGTGGCCCGCCAGCGTTCCACGTCGGCGTTTGCCTTGTCGAGCGCGGCCTGGTAGGGTTCCGGGTCGATCGTGAACAGGACCTGGTCCTTCTTGACTTCGGCTCCGTCGGGAACGTGCCGCTTGATCAGGTAGCCCGAAACGCGGGCGCGCATCTCCACCTCGTCGACGGCGGCGGTCCGCCCGGTGTCCTCGAAATCGTCGGTGATTTGCCACGTCGCCGGCTTCATGACTGTGACTTCCGGCGGCGGTGGTTGGACGACCGTCGGGGCCTGCTGGCCACACCCCGCCAGCGCGGCGACCGCCAAGGCGGCCGCGAGGACCTGAAACGGGGAAACGCGTCGTTGGAACGGATCGTTCGAGTTGGACATGCTCTTGCCACCTTGCTTCGACCGAGAAGACCACCTAAATGAGTCTGCGTGATTCCGGGAGGAATTCATGAGAGCGTGATAGCCGCTTTCGGCTTGCCCCGCGGCGCGCCTGCGCTGCGGCACAACCCGTATGTAACGAAGCGCGGGGCAAGCCCACGCGGCTATCTGAATAACAGCCGCTTTTTCTGTAACGAAGCGCGGGGCAAGCCCGCGCGGCTATCTGAATAACAGCCGCTTTTTCCACGAATGACGCAAGCTCATTTAGCAGTCAAAGGCCAGCAGGAACCCCCCTTCCTGCTGGGGACCATCCGGGGATATTGTACGGCTTTGGGGCGGCTCTGCAAGGCGCCGCGCGGTCCGATTGGTCCTCGTGGCCTGATCGTCCAACGGCCCCGGCGTGGGAGGTGGTTGAGCGGATGACGCTTACTTCAATTCGCCCAATCGCTGGATTCTCGCCAGGATGGTCGGCGGCGGGCGCGACTGTCTCAGCCTGGCGAGGGCATCCTCGAACGCACTGATCGCAATCGCCGGGTTGGCATGGAGCAGTTGCTCAACGGCCTCCAGCGCGTTGGCGTGGATCGTCTCCCGCTGGCGGATTCGCGCGGCCTCGTCCGGCGCGCCGGCCAGCGCGGCGGCCTGGTCGGGCGCGAGCATTTCCAGGAGCACGCCGACCGCCCGGCCGTTGCCGGCCCGAGCCAGTGCGGTGGCCGCGTTATAGCGGACGATCACGTCTTGATCGGCGAGCATCGATTCAAGACGCTGTTGGGCTTCGAGGTTGCCCACGACGCCGAGCGTGAACGCGGCGGCGGCGCGGAGCGCCGGCGCCGGCGCGCGCGACGCCTGGAGGATCGCGGCCCGCACGCCGGCGGAAGACCAGACGTCGTCCGCGCCGAGCCGGTCGGCGAGGATCGCCAGCGACTCGACAGCCGATCGCTGCACCTGGTCGGTCCGGCTGGCGGCCGCATCGGCGAGCACCGGCAGGGATGCGTCGACCTGGAACTCGCCCAGGGCGCGGCAGAGAAACACGCAGAGCGCCGCGTCCTGCCCGCCGGAGTCCAACTCGCGGCGAAGGACCGCGGCGAGCTGCTCGGCCAGGCGGCGATCGCGGCGGAGCGGCGCCTGCCGCGGATCGGCGAGCATGGCGGCCAGTTGCATGGCAGCGCGCCAGCGGGTGTTGCCCGTGCGCGTCTCGATCGTTTCGGCAAGCTGGGAGGCTGCTGGCGCGGGGAAGGTCAGCCAGCGGATAATCGCAAGGGCGAGCACGGCGGCAAGAATGACGCCGCCCGGCACGAGCACGAAGCCGACCAGAAACGGAACCCGCCGCGGCTGGGGCCGGGGTGTTTCTTCGGCGGGGATCGTCGTGGAAGACGGTTTGTCAGGCAAGAGGGGCTCCGGCTCGGGATGGTTACCGGCGGCGTCTGGGACTCTGGTTGTTGAGATTTCCGCCGGGTCCTCCAGGCGGCAGACAGAAGACCGGCGTCTCGACGGCATCCCCCAGGACCGCGGGACGCGCATCGCCGCCGCCCGGGTCGAGCGCGGCGCCCTATCGGGGCCACGAGACCATCACGTCGCCAAGCAGTTTTCGCGCATCGTTGTTGCGGTCCGTGGCAACGGCGATTATGCCGGTGCCGGACTCGCGGCGGATGATGCGGACGCTGCGGACGTCAATCTGAGCATCCTTGAGCCGGCGGGTGATCCGGGCCAGCTCGCCCGGCTTGTCGGCAAGTTGGAGCACCAGGGCATCCTCGCTGATCGCCTGGAATCGCGTGCGGGCCAATCCGCGGAGGGCATCGTCGTAGCGGTCGACCGTCAACGCGGCGACCTTCGATCCACCGATCGTTTCGACATCGAGCGACTCGATATTGACGTTTACGGCCGCCAGGGCCTCGGCGATCTCCGCCACCATGCCGGGCCGGTCGTCGCTGACGATGATGATTTCTTTCATCATGGGACGGGTCACAAGGTTACGGGTTACAGGCAGAATGACCAAGGTTCAAGATTCAAGGACCAAAAAGCCACCGGTC
>JAMOAF010000334.1 GCA_023621895.1 Planctomycetota bacterium | reverse complement strand
TCCCTTTGGAGTCCATCAGGCGCAACAGGGCCTCGGGCGTATTGTGGCGCAATTGCCGGAAGGCGAAGTGGCCCAGGTAGGCGTTTATGTCGAAGATCATGGTTTGTTCCGCGTGGCCAGGAGCCGGTTCATGTTGCCGCCGAAGATTTTGCGTTTACTCTCCGCGTCGAGCCTGGCGGCGCGGATTTTTCCCACCCCGGCCGTCATCGACATGTCGCAGCCGAAGAGCAGCCGGTCGACGCCGAGAATCTCGGCGGCCATCTCGATGATTCCCTCGTCGGTCACGCTGCCGCTGGTGTCGAGATAGACGTTCGACGCGTGCCGCAGGGCCTTGATCGTCCACTCCCAATCGCCGCCGCCGCCGACATGAGCGCAAATCAGCCGGGCCTCGGGGTAACGCCGCCCGAGTTCGGCCAGGTGGCCGCCGTCGGAGATGTTGGGCTGCCCGGGGAGCGGGTAGTGGGCATGGCCCGCATGGTGGAGAATCGGCACGCCCAACGCGATCGCCGCCTCGACCACCGGCGCCACGACCGGATCGGTGCAGACGCGCTCGTTGTAGAGCTTGACGCCGATGAACCCGCGCTCGTCGACGCAGCGGCGGATTTCGTCCACCGCCTCCTTGCCGTGCTCGGGGTTGACGTAGCAGTAGCTCCAAACGCGGCCGGAGAAACGTGCCGCCGCCTCGGCCAACCAGCGGTTGCACTCGCGGAACCCGTCGGCCGTGGCCGGGCGGACCTGCGTGAGGATCGAGCAGCAGAGGCGGTCGATTCCCAGCTTGTCCGCGGCCTCGATGAGCTGGCGATCCTTCTCCGCGTAATTCGCGTTGCCGTGGTGATGCAGATGGGCGTGGCAATCGATCACGATCGTCGCGCCATCGCTCGGCTTGAGCGAGGCCGCCGCGGGAGCGCCGGCAAGGATCGCGCCCGCCGCAACAGCGGAGGTCTTCAGCAAGCTGCGGCGCGTGAGCTTCTTCTCTCGTTCCATTTGCGTCTTCTCCTTCGTGGCGGGAACCCGCGCCCTAAAAGGCCGGTCCCCAAGGGCAACCGCGGCCGCGAGCTGGCTTACGCGGCGTCTTCCGGCTTCCGGGCATAATGCGCTCTCAGGAATTCCACGACGATCGGCAGCACCGAAATCCCGATGATCGCCAGGATCACCAGGGTGAAGTTCCGCCGCACCGTCTCCAATCCGCCAAAGGCATATCCCCCGTAAATGAAAGCGGCCACCCAGGCGATTCCGCCAACCACGTTGTAGGCGATGAACCGCGAGTAGTTCATCGCTCCGATGCCCGCGACGAACGGGGCGAACGTGCGGATAATGGGGATGAACCGGGCGAGGATGATCGTCTTGCCGCCGTGGCGCTCGTAGAACTCATGCGTCCGCTCGAGGTGGCGCTGGTTCAAGAAACGGATCGTCCCGCCAAACGCCCGCGGACCGATGTAGGCGCCGAGCCAATAGTTGACCGTATCGCCGGCAATCGCCGCCAAGGTCAACAGGACGAACAACAGATTCACGTCCAAGGCGCCCCGCGCGGCGAACGTCCCCGCGGCAAACAGCAGGGAATCGCCCGGAAGGAACGGCGTCACGACGAGCCCTGTCTCGCAGAAGATGATCACCAGCAGAATCAGGTAAGTCCAGGCGCCGTAGTCCTGGATGATCACATCGAGGTGCTTGTCGAGATGCAAGAACAGGTCGATCGCGTACTGCAAGAATCCCATCATTTGCCCATTTTGCGGAGATTCTTCAGGCAGGCTGCCACGCTTTCCAGCGGCTTGTCGCCAACCTCGTGCTCGACGATATACCAGCGGGTTCCGCCGACGGTCTCGCAGATCTGGAAGACCTGCTTCCAGTCCACGTCGCCTTCGCCAAGGGCGGCGGCGGGCGGTCCGCCGTATTCCTTCAGGTGCACGGTCAGCGAGCGGCCGGGGAACTTTTTCAGGGTGGCGTACGGGTCGCCGCCCCCGCCGATGCAGTTGCCGATATCCATCTGCATGACCACCCGGTCGCCCGAATTCTCGAACAGCAGGTCCCACTGGGTCGCGTCGCCAATCTTGCCGAAATCGCCGCCGTGGGCGTGATATCCCACGTAGCCGTCGTACTGTTTGACGCGCTCGGCCAGCCTGGTCAGCAGCTCGCCCGTCTTCTTGCAGGCCTCGGCGGAATTGCGCAGTTGGTCGGGCATCCAGGGGAAGATCAGGTAGGGGTTGCCGAGCACGCGGTTGAATTCGGCTTCCTT
>JAMOAF010000042.1 GCA_023621895.1 Planctomycetota bacterium | reverse complement strand
AAGACGCGTGCGGCTATTAAGAATGCGTCACAGAACTAATACTTTTCGTCAACTGGGAAACCGTTCGATGACAGACAAAGCAGGGGAAAAGAAGTGTATTCTGAGGAAGTGATGGCCAAGACACTAGCCAACTTTACGCTCCGCTTGGGGATTCTGTACGTCAGAATCTACTACCAAAGTGGGAAGGTGAACGCTGGTTCTTTCTAGTTTGGCTGTTGTTGCTCCATTGTTGTGTTTTGGCAACACGGTTGCCACGGAGGTAGTAGAGTGGTTCGCAAGGAGGAGCTGATCGAATCCACGGAACACTACCTGCGTCACCACGGGATCCACTGCGGATGAAGTCTGGCTGCTGCATCCCCATGCGGAGATTGCCGGTAGACTCCGTACGCAGTTGCTGGCTTTCATGCAATGTAAGGCCCGTCCCGAAGGGACACCCCTAAGCCAGCCCAGGGTGGAGCACGGCGAGTGAAACGAGCCGTGCGCAACCCTGGGTCAGGAGCCGCGCAGAACGCGGCCAGCCCCAACGGGGCGGTCCTACCGATTTGCACGTTCAGCATACAGCGCCAAGACGCGTGCGGCCATCAAAAATGCGTGCAAGAACGAAAGCTGTTTCTCCGCTCGGCAGCCGCTCTTCACGCCGCGAAGCTCGGAATCGTGGGCCATGCAACAGACCAATGAGGAAGAGGTTCAACGCGTCCGCCGGAAAGGGACCCGGGCAGGTCTTGGCGGACACCGACATGAGCGCACCCCAGGTCGCCACCGCCTCCGGGTTCGGCTCGCGCACACCTCGCCCACGAATTCAAGAGGCCAGAAGCCTACCCCCCGCGCGCTTCCGCAAGTGGGCGCGCGGGGGGTAGACGCAGTGGCAGTTACGCAGCTATTGAAGGTCAAAATCCGCGGTATTCGCACCCGCGTTGACGGTCGCGGTCCATCTGCTTTGCGATGACCGGCATGTGACCGCCGGCCACGGGCGGATGCTGATTGCCGCTGCTGCCGCCGTCACTGAAGATCACGATCGTGTCGGCGTCATCAAGACCCTTGCCGACGTCGGCCTGGAATGTTCCCTGTTTCCCGCACGGCGACGCGGGGCGCCTCTGTCCGCCTGGCAAAAGTTGCAGGCGGATCTCCAGGGATGGCTCCGTGGACTGCCTAAGCCGGTCGCCGTCTTGACCTGGACCAGCGATCGGGCACGAGAAGTGATTTATGGTTGCCGCGCGATCGGCCTACTCGTGCCGGAGCAAGTCGCGGTGATCGGAGGAGGTGACGACAAGGTGTTATGCGAGACCTGTAACCCGCCACTTTCGGCCGTGGCCCTGCCCTCGGAGCGAATCGGCTATGAAGCCGCCGCACTGCTCGACCGCTTGATGCAAGGCAAACGCGGCCCAGGCAAACGGATCCTGATCGAGCCAATACGCGTTGTCGTCCGCCGGTCGACCGACACGCTCGCGATTGAGGACCAGGATTTGGCTCGGGCCATCGCCTTCATCCGTGTCAACGCGTCGACGCCGATCCAGGTCAGCGACGTCCTCCGCGCCGTGCCCGTCTCGCGGAGTTGGCTGGAGCGCCGCTTCCAGGAGGCCCTTGGCCGCGGTCCTGCGGAAGAAATCCGTACAAGGCTAGCTGGATCGCTTCCCGGCAACACATTTCATTGCTCGATCAATTCTCAGACTGGAACCGGCCTAAGGCCGTTTTTTCAGAAAGTGCAGGTGAGGAGGTCTGAACTGAGAAACGTTCACGTGCCATTCGGGTGAGGGGTGACAGCGCGCACGAGGCCGTGGCGGCTACTGTTGACGTGGCGGCAGCGTCCAACCTGGCTTGTCTACTGTGGGATCGTGACACTGGGCGCAGTAGTCGATGGAATCTTTGTGCATCTTGTGGCAGACGCCACAGTCGAGCGCGCCCCAGTGGGAGTCGTGTGGGTTGTGCATCAGGTCCTTGGTGCGTTCGGCCAGTGTCTCGTAATCGCCATGGCATCGAAAACAGTCGCCTTGGGGCACCTTGATCTCGCTCAGGGGATCGTCATAGGTGCGCCGGACAGTACTCACCACCTCCGAGACGAGCGTGCCGATGGTCCGGGCGTGGCAGGTCTGGCAAGGGATGCCGAGTTGCTTGTGCGTGTGGGCCAGGTGGTTGGAATCCGCCCAGGTCTCCACATAGGGCTGTACGATGTGACACGCGGCGCAGAAGGTGGGCCTCTGTGCCATGTCGCGCAGGCCGACCAGCCCTACGCCAACCAGGCCCAAGAGGCCGCACACTGCCGCCACGGTGATCTTGATTGCGATTGGCATCGGTTCTCCTGGTCCTTTCTGTTGCGGTCCTAGCGGTCCGCGCCGCCCGCTTCAGTCGCTGTACTCTTGGCCACCAACTGCTCGTATTCCAGCGGGTGCTGCTCTTTCATCCGCTCCAGAGTTGTCTTGCCGGTAAAGATGCTCGAATCGAAGGGCAAGACCCCCTCCGCGAAATGGGCAATGTAGAGATGCCAGGTCACGATGGCCAGGAAGGCTAGCACGGCTTCGTAGCTGTGCACGATCTTGGAGGCCGGCAGAAGCACGCCCGGCAGAAAGCGTGTGGCGTAGACCGGGAACAGGAGGATCAAGCCGGTGATGCTCATGACGACGGTACCCCAGATCACCGACCAGTACTCGACCTTCTGCCGGAAATCATAGCGGTCGTAGCGAGGCTTTTCCGTGCGCAGGCCGAGCAGGAAGGCCACAGAGGCCAGGCCGTCGCGCGCGTCGCGCACGCCGGGGAGCATCGCTGTCGGGCGCGGGCGGACGAGGATCAGCTCGCAGACGACGACGACGGCATGGTAGAGCGCCTCGGCAATCAGTACCACGGCAAAGAAGTGGTGCACCGTGCGAGCCTGCTGTAGCCCGCCGAATACGCCCAGGATGGCGTGCGCCCAGCCGGCGCTGCTGTACCTCTGCGGCAGCCCAGTGAGGCACAGCATGCTGAAGGAGACCATCAGCAGGATATGCTCAATCCGCTGGCTCGCGGCAAAACGGAGGACAACTGTGTTTCCCTGCTTGCTCATGACTGATTCCCTCCCCCAGCGCGGCTGCGTACTCGGTGCAGGATATCCAGCAGGATGTAGAGCAGCATCGCCCCGATGATCAGCGGGATGCCAATCCTGTAGACCAGCTCCAGCACGTAGAGCAGAGGCGATGCCATCCTATCCGTGCGGAAGTGGCCGTCTGCCGTCGTCGCGAACGCGGGCCCGGCGCCCTGATGACACTTGACGCAGGCCCGCAACAGGTTGGCTGGCGCGACCGAAGAGCGGGCATCGCTGGGGGCATGGATGGCATGCGCGGCGTGGCAGTCGCTACAGACGGCCTCATAGCGTTCGGCCGCAGGGTCGGTGGCGCGATAGTACGCAACCGTGGCGCCATGGAATGTCTTCAGGTAGCTCTCATAGGTGTCGTTGGGCAGCCCGTGCTTCGCCGTCACCTGCTGGTCAGCATGGCATCGGCCACACTTCGCCGGAATGTTGAGACGAAAGGGCACGGTTCGGGTCTCTCCTCCGGCCGGGTCACCATGGCAGCCGGTGCAGCCTGGGGCCGCCATGTCACCGGCCAGGTAGGCCACACCATGCACAGAGGCTGCCCATTGGGCATACTCCATAGGGTAACGTTCGGCCCATTGCTCGGCGGTGACAGCCGACGTCGGTGGGGCACTCGCGACCGCCGCGGGCAGCGGTGGGGCGCAAGCCGCAAGGGCGATCAACAGCACGAGAGAGCAGACGCAAAGACACGCAACCCGCTTCAAGTCATTACCTTCCTTCGAGAGATGCATCACGGGGGCCCACCGTTTGCCCGGATGATGCAGATTGGCCATTGGGTCGGTGGCGCAACCAGTCGTGGGTCAGTGGAGGTGGGACGGTCAGGGCTCCTCGGCGGCAGCATTCGTGCCGGCGAGGCGGCCGGAGGCGAAGTTCCAGGCCATGTGCGCGCCGTGGCTGCCGAGGTAGAGGTTGCCGTGACCTGTCTCGCCACCAGCGTACAGGCCCTTGATCACGTTGCCAAAGACGTCGAGCACCTCGAGCCTGGTGTTGACCATCAGGGTGACGTCGGCCGAGATGATCTGGACGCGGATGGGGCTGTGGGCGTAGAAGGGCGGCGTCTTGATGCCGGCGCCGACAGTCTTGGCCTCGGCATGGCCAAAGGTCGTGCGCGTAAAGTCGGGATCCTTGCCTTCCTGGCAGTAGCTGTTCCACTGCTCGATCGTGGCCTTAAGGCCCGCCGGCTCCACCTTCACCGCAGCGGCCAACTCCTCGATGGTGTTGGCTACCTTGATGCCGTCGCGAGCCACAAAGTCATCGATCAAGCCCCAACCGCCGATGCCGCTGACATCGCCCTTGTCGGGGTGGGAGGAGACGACCATGGGCCACTTGTTGAAGATCTCGGCCACCTGGCTGTCAAAGACCATGTGGCAGATCTTGCCCGTCTGCGCCTGCACCGCCAAGGCCGTGTCATCGGCGGCGCCCTGTTCGTTGACAAAGCGCTTGCCCTCGTTGTTGACGAGGATGGCGCCGGCGTCCATGATACCAAAGGGCATCCACGCCTGCTTGCCGGTGCTGCTGACGTTGGGACCGGGCAGGTTGGTGCGCAAGCCGGGGCTGCCCCACGCGTCCAACATGGTCAGGTCGGCGCCCAGGGCGGCAGCCATCATGAGACCGGAGCCGTCGTTATTGGGGTTGGCCGCGGGCATCTCTGCGATGTTGGGCGTGGTGATCTTCTTCTTGTAGGCCGTGGCCGCCTCGGTGCTGGCGGTGGCGAGGATCACGGCCTTCTTGGCCTTGATGGCGATGGCCTTGTTGGTGGTCGTGTCCATGGCCTTGACGCCGACGATGCGGTTGTTCACATCGCGGTAGAGCTCGGCGCCCTTGGTCTGTAGCAAGATCTCGACGCCTTTTTCCTGCATCTTGGGCTGCAGCACCTTGCGCCAGGCCGCGGAGTTGGGCACGAGCATGTGCATGCGGTTGACCCGGTGATGGCCGGGGTACTCGTAAGGGCCGGCAAACTGCACGCCCAGCCCGGCGAGCCAGTCGATCGCGGGGCCTCCGGTCTCGGCCAGGAGCTGGAGCATGTCCTTGTCGACTCGACTGGCATTCGCGCCCGTGGCGTGGAGGATGTCCTCCATATAGTCCTCGATGCTGTCCTGGATGCCCTGGTCCTTCTGCATCTTGCTCAGGGGAGCTGTGACCGAGCCGACGCAAAGGGCCGACGAGCCGCCGAGAGCGGGGGCGACTTCGAGGAGGATGACTTTGGCGCCGGCCTCAGCGGCGCTCATTGCCGCCGCGCAGCCGGTGCCGCCACCGCCGACGACGACAACGTCAGCCTCTTTGTCCCACTTGCTCGGCACGTTAGGCGATTGGGGTGCCTGCTGGCAACCGCCCAGGACAGTCGCCGTTGCGGCGGCGCCGCCGGTTGCCAGTGCGCCCTTGAGAAAACCTCTTCTTGAGAACCCTTGCGAACCCATGCTGTTGTCTTCTCCTACGATAAGCAGTGACGCGAATACGGTCTGAGCACCAACCGGGTGCATCCAGAGCGTTAGTTCGTTGGCGCCCGCAACCGGAGTTCCCGGGCGCCATCGGGAGTCAACACTTTCGTTTGGGTCCGGTCGAGCGATTTGATGTCTGAAAACAGGGACGGGGCATAGGCTTTCAACTTCTCTATCAGTTGTCCTGCCTGCTCCAGTACCGGCCAGAAGGCAGCCAGGGTATACTCGTAATACAATCCATTTTCCCACCCGGCTTCCTGCGCCCGCCTGATTGCCGGTTACTGCACATCAATGCCCTCGAGGTACATCTTACGCAGCCTGCCTGCGGCGCACAAGATTGCCTGACCGGAATGACCGGCTGAAATCTTGGATTGGTTGTCTCGCTTGAACCCCGCCTCCCTCCAGTGCGTGTCCCCCAGGCCCCACGGTCATTTCGCCGGCCGCTCCGTTCGTGTCCGCCTTTAGTGCCTCCGCTTCAGGGCCAAATTCTTCGGAACCCCAGCCGCCCCCCCTGACAAACGAGGCAGACCCGCCAGAAAAGGCCCCCTCGATCGACGAACTCCGCGGGGAAATCAAGAAGAACAACTGGAAGAAGGGCGATTTTTCGATCGTTCCCACGACCGGATAGGCGGGCTTCCTCTCTCCTGGCGTTGCGGTGGGCGGGCTTCGCTGCGCTGCTACCCCAGACTCCTTTTCGCCGCTCGTGGAGGTCGCAGCACCAGCCCACACCACGGCAAACAGGGTCATCCCAGCGAAAAGTCTCTTCTTCAGTCGCACAGGAACGTCTCCCCCATTTCTCATTTAGTACTAATTTACATGGATTCGATCTGGGGAGGTGAAAACCGTAGCCACCACCACCCCGCGCTGTTTTCAGTTTTTGTTCCGAGTCGGTCGGACCAATAAACGGTCGCGAGTCTCTGTTTTCAGCACGCAACGATGGGGCGCCGGTGAAGAGGGACTTCCGACCCCGTTTTGCGATCCGTCCCGAAGGGACACCCCTAAGCCAGCCCAGGGCGGAGGTCGGCGAGTGAAACGAGCCGTCCGCAGCCCTGGGTCAGAAGCCGCCTCGGACCCTCCCAGCCCCAACGGGGCGGCCCTAACAAAGAGGCCAAAAGCATGTCTCTTGTCCACATTTCCCACAGCACCAAGCACCACAAGCAGGTTTCGTTCCACGACTAGTTTCGCGCGCTCTGCCGAAGGCAGGGGATCGCACACGATGAACGCTACGCCTGGGATTGACCAGCGCGGTCATTCATTTCTTTAGGACCGCCCCGTTGGGGCTGGCCGCGTTTTGCGCGGCTCCCGACCCAGGGTTGCGCAAGGCTCGTTTCACTCGCCTTGCTGCACCCTGGGCTGGCTTAGGGGTGTCCCTTCGGGATCAGACAAAAGACAACCATGGAACAAAAACGGCCACACCACAATAGACCAGTGTTCACCTCCCCAGATTCGATCCATTCGAAGCATGCATGCCCTATCGCCAATGGCAATAGCGACAATTACCATGATCGTCGATCGGGTTCTTCCTGCGCCTTTCGCCGATCCGCATTTGAAAAAGAAAAAAACCAAGGGACCTTGTCGTTCCCACAAGTACCGCCCCCTTTGCGGCAGTGCGCTACATGTATTGTCTCGCCAGCGACCCCGTGCCTACACGCGAGCGAGGCTCGCCCAGTGTCCCTCCCGGTAGGTTCGGCCCAGCAGCGCATCGGCGTCCGGCGCGTCGACGAATCGCTCGGTTCGCGGATCGAAGGTCAGCTCCGGGCGCCCGGTGCGGGCCAGGATGTTCGTCAGGTGGGGCAGCGCGGCCGACAAGTGCCCGATCTCGATGTCGGCGCTCGGCCGCCGGCCGTTGCGAATCGCGTCGAGGAAGTCGGCGCAGTGCTCGCCCGTGTCGAAGAATCGCTTAGCCTCCTTGCGCAACTCGTTCTTCGGGCCGTAGAGCTTCCATCCCTGGTGCATGTCGACCATCAGGTAGCCCTCGTCGCCGTAGAACGTGCAGCCGTCCTCGCAGTCCTCCTTGCCCCAATAGGGCGACCAGAGCCGCTGTTCGTAGACCACAAGCCGCTTCGAGCCGAACGCACCATCGCCGGGATACTCGAACACCACGTAGTGCGTATCGGGATACTGTTTGTCGTCGTCGAAATACAGTTTTTCGCCGAACCCGCGGATCCGCGTTGGATGGGTCTTCAGGTTCAGACCCCAGAGGGCGATGTCCAACTGGTGCACGCCGCGGCTGCCCGCGTCGCCATTGCCGAAGTTGTACCACCAGTGCCAGTTGTAGTGCAGCAGGTTCTTCTGGTAAGGGATCATTGGCGCCGGGCCGACCCACAACTCGTAGTCCAAGCCGGCCGGCGGCGCGGACGGCTGGCAATGCCCAATGTTGGGGCGCTTTCGGCTGACCCAGGTCTTGGCGACAAGCACCCTGCCCACGGCCCCCTCGTGCACCATGGCGATTCCCTCTTGGAAGGCCTTGGTGCCGCGGATTTGGGACCCCACTTGCATCACCATGCCGGTCCGCCGGGCGGCCTCGATCATCCGCCGGCCTTCGGCGATGTTGTGCGAGCACGGCTTTTCGACATAGACGTGTTTGCCGGCCTGGCAAGCGAGGATCGCCGCCGGCGCGTGCCAGTGGTTGGGCGCAGTGATGACCACCGCGTCGACCGCCCGGTCGTCGAGAATTCTCCGCAGATCGGCCACGGCCTGGTCCGCGCCGAGACGCTTCTTGGCGTTTGCCGCGCGGCCCTGATCCGGATCGCAAGCGTAGGCGATGCGAACGCCCAACTTCCGCAGCTTCGTGCCGACGAGGATGCCCCTGTCTGAACACCCGATCGAGCCGGCAACGAACTGCTCGCTGGCGCCTCGGGCCTGGATCGCCGGCGCCGCCAGCGCGCCGACCGCCACAGCGGCCGCGCCGCTGGCCGTCTGCCGCAAAAACCCTCTCCGCGTTTGCCAAGACATATCAGGCTCCAATGGCTTGCTCTGTTTCAGATGTGCATGGCGATTGTTTCAACGCCACGTTTCTTCGCCGCCTTCGTCCCTCAACTGCCTTTCGTTGTGGGTGACGGCTTCCTCGGGAGTGTCTGTTTCTCCGAGACCGTTTCCTTTTTCTCCGTTGTCGCCTTCAGTGTCGGAAGTTCTTCGTTCGCGAAGCTCTTCCAGTGTTCCTCAAGCTGTTTGGCGTCCGGAACGCCGGGGTGAATCCACAGTCCGTACCGGAGGCGCAATGGCTCGTCGCGCGTGATCGTAATCGAGCGGTTGAGCGTCGGCGAAACGCCCATCCAGCCGTTGTCGCGCACGAAAAACGGCGTCGGATGCCCGGGGTTTTTCGGGTGGTCCATCAGCATGATGCCGGCCGCCTGGTCGCGCGTGATCGGACCGCTGTAGTCGACCCAGCGGGCCGGCTTGCGGAACGCCTCGGCCTCGTTGCGCTCGCCCGAACTGTTGAGAATCCGGCCCCCACCGTCCTCAACGCCGATCGACCTGGCCATCCGCACGCCGATCGGCCCATAGGGTGTCTTCCCAAGCGTCACCTCGCCGCGGCCGCCGGGCGGGGCCTCCAATTGCAGGTCGATGGTCAGCCGCCACGAACCGTCGCCGTACGGCGCGACCGCCGCGCGCCGGCGTTCGATCATCAACGTCTTTCCCTGGGGGTCGTTCCAGTGGTTGAGCGTAAGCAGCGAGGCTGCCAGCGGCCCGTCCTCGTATTGCAGCCCCTCCCGCCGGGTCTGGTGCACGATCTGGCCCGCGATCGGTCCGCCATCGCGCCAGAAGTCGATCCCGTCGACGTCCTTGTGCGAGATCCACACCGAGGTTTGATGGCTGTGGCCGAGCGGGTCTTCCGGCTTGTTGGCGTCCTCGGGCTGGACGGCCTGCGTGAGCGACCGGCCCGGATCGCCCGGCATATTCATCCGAGTCAGCGAGCGGCCGGCCGGGCCGGTGATCGGATACCAGAAGGGGCGGCGCAGCTCGGGGCCGAAATGGTAGCGCGTCAGCTCCCTCCCCAGGTGCTCGAAGGCCGCCTGGTCGTAGGGGAGCGGCAGCACCTGCACGTCGGGAACCGGTTTGGCGTCGGGCAGCGGAGACTCCGCGGCGCCAGAGGTCGCCGAGAAGACGGCGGTCGCCGCCAGCGCGCCCAAGAGAGCCGGGATTCTGTTGCGCCGCATGGGGTTCTCCGATCTTGAGGCGGTTCTCTCTATATATATTTGCGTCGCACGGCCGTCTGGCTGGCAAACGCTGCCTACACCTGTTCCGGCATGGAGAAGGGGCCGCGGTACGGCTGGGTGAGCATCTGGTCGGCCTCCGCGTCGCCGGCGAACTTCTCGGTCTGGGCATCGAAGCGGAGCGCCCGTCCCAACCGATAGCTAGCGCCGGCGAGTTTCAGGCCCGCGTCGTCCGCCAGGTGCCGCTTCATACCGTCGAAGGCCTCGCGGGCGAGCTCGTCTCCGCCGAAGACCTCCACTTGCTTGTCGAAGGGGACTTCTTCGCCCAGGCGGTACGAGATGTTGCCCAGGTGGGCCAACTGCGCCGACCGATGCCCTTCGAGAATCTCGCCGTTGAGCTGTCCGCGGTCTCGGCTGCGGATGCAGTCGATGAAGTTGCGGAAGTGGAGTCGTCCCAGGTTGGCGAATCCGCCCACCGGAGCGCCCTCGATCGGTTCGCCCCGCTGGGCGCCGTTCGGGAAGAACTTTCCTTCCCTGACCACGCCCTGGTCGGTGTGGAACTCGACGGTCACCTTGACCGCCTTGCTGCCGACCAGGCCGCGCTGCTCGCAGAACAGCTTGATCTCGCCGAAGTCGTAGGCCGTCAACTGCGTGTTGGGGGTTTGGCCCTGGTCCCGGTAGCCGAACCGGCCGCCCAGGCTGACGGCGCTGCGGGGCGCGGCGCCGGCGGGCATCGCCCACCGCGCCAGGTCCATCTGGTGCGTGCCGAGATTGCCGATCTCGCCGCTGCCGAAATCCCAGATCCAATGCCACTCGTAATGCACGAGATTCGTGCGGTAGGGATGCGCGGGCGCCGGACCGATCCAGAGGTTGTAGTCCAACTCGGCCGGCGGCTGCTGGGGGTTGCGGACGCCGATGCTCTCGCGCGGCCGGTAGGTGTAGACATAGGCCCGCAGCAGCCGGCCGAATCTTCCGTTTCGCACGTCGCCGGTGAGCCGTATCCATCCCGGCTCGCTCCGCCGCTGCGTGCCGTGCTGCACGATGCGATCGTATTTTCGGGCCGCCTCGACGATTTTGCGGCCTTCGGCGATGTTGTGGCTGCACGGCTTTTCCACGTGCACGTCCTTGCCCGCCTGGCAGGCCCAGACGGCCAACAGCGCGTGCCAATGGTCGGGCGTGACGATCGAGACGGCGTCGAGCGTCTTGTCG
>JAMOAF010000010.1 GCA_023621895.1 Planctomycetota bacterium | reverse complement strand
GCACGTTACGCGGCGTCACGAGCGCGGGGCAAGCCCACGCGGCGATCGGTATGTGGCGGCGCGCACGTCACGCGGCGTCACGAGCGCGGGGCAAGCCCACGCGGCTATCGGTCTTTGGCGGCGCGCACGTTACGCGGCGTCACGAGCGCGGGGCAAGCCCACGCGGCTATCGGTTTGTGGCGGCGCGCATGTCACGCGGCGTCACGAGCGCGGGGCAAGCCCACGCGGCGATCGGTCTGTGGCGGCGCGCACGTCACGCGGCGTTACAAGCGCGGGGCAAGCCCACGCGGCTATCACCTGTAACCTCCCTCCCCTACTGCAACGCCTTCGACGCCTCAACACCCTTGGCCGGCGCCTGGAAGAGCGAGTCGAGCTGTTCGACCTGCTTCCGCTGCTCGATGATATTCCTTCCTTGCACGCCCTCGAGCAACTGCTGCTTCAGCGAGGCAGGAGCGGCCGGTTGGGGTTGCGCACCCTCGGCCGCCTTGGCATCCTGGGGCGCCCGAGCCGGCTGGTCTCGCGTCTGCACCTGGGGCACCAGGTCCGTCTTGCCGCGGAAGAAGGCGTAGTGCGCGGGGTCGGCCTGGGCGATCACCGTCGAGGCGCCCATGATCCCCTCGGCCACGAAAACGCCGCGCAGATCGGTCTGGCCGGAGACGAAGTCGGGGTTGCGGCTGCCGATCGCCTTGACGTGAACATCGCGGAGATAACGGTCAGCCGTGCGGTCTTTGACCGTCGTGCGGACCTGGCCGGCGACGGCGTCTTCCTGGACCTCGACGACCAGCGGGGTGACGAGCACCAGTCCGCTGGCGTAGAGGTTCTCGCCGCGGCAGACGACCAGGTAGGCCCCGTCGTCGTTCAGCGGCAGGCCGAGCTGCTTGCGGCAGTCGCGATAGTCCTTGCCGTCGCCGAGCTTGACCGTCGCCTCGTGGTAGGGCTGGATGCCGGCCAGGTTGATCTGGGTGATTCCCTTCAAGTCGCGCTTGAGCAGCCCGAACTTCATCAGGTCGATGCGATACACCTTGACATCGCACTCGGCGATGTTGCGGTACTCCAGTTCGACCTCGACCGGTTTGCCGGGCGCGACGGTCGTCACCTCGGGGAGCCGGATTTCCTTGCGCGTGAAGTACTCGATCGACTGCTTCGCGTCGGGGAAGCGGTCTTCCACGAGGCGGTACTGATCGATCGCCTGGGCGGCCTGGCCGAGGCTGTGATGGATCTGGCCGAGGATGTAAACGGCGCGCCACTTGTCGTCGCTTTCGATCTGGCGGCCGGTGCGCTCGTCGATCCGCTTGGAGTCGGCCACCTTGCGGCACATCGTCAAGGCCTCTTCGTGCTTGCCCATGGCGAACTGGCAGTAGCCGATCACGTACCAGAAGGCGTCGAGCAGGTCGCTCTTGGGATAGCGGTCGGCATAGCGCCGGCAGGCGGCGGCCGCCTCGTCGTAGGCGTCGATGTCCAGCAGCGTATTGGCTGCGGCGAAAGCGGCCTGATCGGCGGCCGGATCGTCGGGATGGGCGGTGAGGAAGCCTTCGAGCATCTGCCACGCCCGCTGGATCAGCATCACGCGGTTGACCTTCTGCTCGCGGAGTCTCGGGTCTTCGGCGGCCTTGGGCGCGGCGGCGTAGACCCGCTGAGCCAGCGCGTAGTCGGCGGCGGCGATGTAGCTCTCCGGCGGATACTGCCGCAGCAGCCGGCCCATGACTTCGACGCTGCGGAGGAACTCGCCCTGCGACTGGAGGAAGCCGGCCACGGAGCTTTCTCGCGAGAAGCTGCTCTCGATCGTTGCACGGAATACGAGGTAGCTGCGTTCGAACTCGCGCATCGCGTCGTAGGCCGCGCCCACCTTGAGAATCTTCTCGAAGGGGATGTTCTCACCGGGCCACTTCTCGCGGACGATCTCGAAGTAGCGGACGATCCGCTCGGGGACGGCCGTGGCGAGGTAGCTGTCGAGCAGCGTGGTCACGGCCTCCTTGTAAATCTCCGGCCGCAGGTTCCACTTGGCCACCAACTCTTCCAGGTGCTTCTGGGCGGGCTCCATCCGGCCGGCGGCGAAATCGAGCTTGCCCAGCTCGAACAGCTCGCGCGGCGTGAGGCGGTACTCGTCCTTCGACTCGGCCCCGAGCGGCAAGACGGCAAGCGACTTGGCCGCGCTGGCGATCAGCTCGCCGGGCCGGTAGGCGTTGCGGACCACCGTGGGCCCGGCGCGGTACGCGCCCGGCAGATAGCCGACGAG
>JAMOAF010000059.1 GCA_023621895.1 Planctomycetota bacterium | reverse complement strand
GAGCCTGAGCGCGACGAGGTTTTTCAGGCCGGCCAGGTGCGCAAGGCCCGCGTCTGTTACCCGCTCGCAGCCGCGCAGATCGAGCAGCCGGAGCCGGCTGAATCGCCCCAGGTGCGCAAGGCCCGCGTCGCCCAGGTTGTTGTCGCGCAGTTCAAGCGACTGTAAATCGGCCAGCGCGGCGAGGTGGACCAGGGCGGCGTCGGTCATCCGCGCCGCGCCGCCAAGGTCCAGCCGCCGCAGGCCGCGAAGCTGCTTCAACCGGGCCACTCCGTCGTCGGTGATGCTCGTTCCCTCGAGCGAGAGGTGATGCAGATTCGGCAGTCCGGCGAGGTAGCCCACCGCGGCGTCGGTGATCGCCTCGCCTTGAAGCGACAGCTCTTCGAGGTCGGCAAATGCCGCGAGCACCTTGAGATCCTCGTCGCTCGCGGCGATCTTTTCGGCCTCCACGCCGACCACCTTCTTGCCGTCGTAGCGGATGCTGCCGGCCAGTTCATCGACGCGATCGAGGGCCGCCTGGACTGCCGGCGGTTTTTCCGCCGCGGCGGCCGATTGGTGAGCGTCCGTCCGGAGTGCGGGCAACAGCAGAAGGCACGCTGCCGCGCTGAGGCAGCCGATGCTGAACCATCGGATTAGACCGGCATTCCGTGCAGGCATCGGCACGTTTCTCCATCGTTGGAACTCAGGCCCTCGCCCGAAAGCGGCATGGGCCGGTTATCGGAACGATAGGAAAAGCGGTGATGAATCACCGCACTCCAAAGGGCTTTCAGAGCTTCCAGCCTTCGCGGTAGGGCGGGCGGATCTTCTGGTCGGCCTGTTCGTGGTTCACGATGCGGCAGGTCACGGGATCGAACTCCAGCGTCTTGTCGGGGAACTGCGTTGCGATGTTGGCCAGCAGATACCACTCGGTGAACGGCCCGCTGAACGAGTTGAAGCCGCTCATGGTCGGCGTCCCCTTCTTGATCCCGTCAGCCCAGCCGCGCAAGAAACCGCCCGGCAGCGGGCGCGGCAGCGATTGCGGCGGCGGGTCGAGGTTCTTGAACTTATCTTCCGGGAACATGTCCACCGTGGTGTCGCCGTGTCCGAAGGTATACATGATCCCTTCCGTGCCAACCCAGAGATTGCCCACCCAGTTGCCCCACCGCTTGTCGTCGACGCTGCCCCATTGCGGATGTTTGCTGAATAGTTCGCGGAGGTAATCCCGGCGGCGCTTCTCGGCCTCGCGGCCGCCGGCATACCAACTGATGCGGATCGGCGGCATGTCCATGCGGGCCGGGATGTCCCAGTGGACGATGCTCGAGCTGGGAAAGGTCAGATCGCAGACTTCGCAGCACTCGGCGGTGACCTTGATCGTCTTCGCCCCCGCGGCCGGCGGCTTCTGGTCGATCGGCCAGAGGGTCTCCAGTTTCATCGTCTTGAAGAGGGTGGCCCAGAGGTGCGCGCCCCACCAGCCCGGATGACCGCACGAAAAGTCGCGCCACATCGAGTGACTCATCCATTCCGGGTGGTAGGGCCGCAGCGCGGCCGGGCCGAGCCAGAGGTCCCAGTTGAGGTAGTCCGGCACCTCGTGGATGCCCGAGGGGGCCTTGCGCGGCCCCGCGCCGCCGCCGCCCCACATGTGAATGGTCTGGATCTCGCCGAGCCGCCCCGCCCAGACGTTCTCGATGACGCCGACGTTGTAACCGGCCTGGTTGCCCATCTGCGTCGCGCGCTTCTTCTCGAAGGCCAATGTGGCAACCGTGCGGGCTTCGTGGATCGTGCGGGTCAGTCCTTTTTCGCAGAAGACGTGCAGGCCGGCGCGCAGGGCGTAAGCCGATGGCGGGGCGTGGTTGTGGTCGGGAGTGGCGACGACCACCGCGTCGAGCTTCGAGCCCAGCTGGTCGATCATCAGGCGGAAGTCCTCGAATTTCGGGACGTCCGGCTGGAGACTGAAGGACTCGGCGGCCTTGTTCTTGTTCACGTCGCACAGGGCGGCAATGCGGGCGCCCATCTGCTCGCGCACCGACGACCACCCCTTGTCGGGGACAAAGCCCGAGCCCCGCCCGCCGACGCCGACCACGGCCACCTGAATCTGTTCGTTGGCCGCGTAGCCAAGGGCCTGGCCGTGCGCCAACAGCAGAGGGGCGGCGGCCGCCGCCGTGCCCAGAAATCCTCGCCGCGTCAGGCGTCTTTGAGGAGAAGAACTCTGCTGGCTTCGTCCGTTCTTCGCAGTCGCCATGGGATGCTCCCTGTCAATGCCG
>JAMOAF010000959.1 GCA_023621895.1 Planctomycetota bacterium | reverse complement strand
AGCCGATTCCGCAAGTTGTTTCCAGTCGTGAAGGGCATCAGCGACGCTCATCGAACCACTCCTCAAGAATATGCGGGCGTATTTTGCCCAAAGATGGCGACAACGCTACTTAAGCTTATGTCATCCACGAGGGCGGCGGCGCCGGTTTTGAAGGCACAAACGGACGCGTGCTTGCCGCCGTTTCGGGTTGTTCCGTCGGCAACACCCCAACAGACGAGCTCCCCCCCCCGGCGCGGTGATCGCGGACGGCTGCCCATTGGCGCAGGTAACCGCGGAGAGTCCAGCCTGACGGATCGTGGCCGCCAACTTGCGGGCGGCCACTCCTCCCGTCAGCAAAACCGCGTCAATCCCGGCACGGCGATTGGGTAATTGCCATCGGAATCGGGGACCGTCGGCGGAACGGCGTCGAAATCGTAGCCGGTGGGGTTGGCCTGCTTGTTCGAGCGAAGCGCCTGTTCCCAGGTGATCTCCTGGCCGGTGTGCGAGCACCAGGTCGCCATCAGTGCCAGCAGGCTGCTCCTGGCCATGTAGGTGCTGTTGTTGATTGGCTCGCCCGAGCGGATCGCCGAAAACAGCGCGGCGTGCTCCAAGTCGAACCGGTTCGACGGCGGACCCTGGTAGCGCCAGTTGGTCTCGCCTTCGATCACGTTCTTGAGCAGGTCGCAGCGCCCCTTGGTTCCGATGAACTTGTCGGAGATTTCCGTCCACGTGCCATTGATCTGCCGGCAGTAGGCGTGCATTTGGACGCCGTTGGGATAGTGGAACACCGTGGCGTGATGGTCGAAAACATCGCCGAATGACGGCCCCTTGCGGACTTCCCGCCCGCCCATCCCCCAGGCCATGAGCGGCGGTTCGTCGTGCAGGGCCCAGGCGCCCTTGTCGACATTGTGGACCAGGTTGAGTCCCGGTAGATCGGCTGAGAGCCAATTGAAATCGTACCAGTTGTAAATCTGGTACTCCATCTCGGTCATTCCCGGCCGCCTCGGCAGGCTGCGGAGCGATCCGGTATTGCAGATTTCCTGGATCGTGTGGATTTCTCCGATTGCCCCGTCGTGGATTCGCTTCATCGTTTCACGCACGCCGGTGTCGTAGCGCCATGCCAGGCCCGAGACGACGCAAAGCCCCTTGTTTCGCGCTGTTTCGCCAGCCTCGATGACCATTCTCACGCCGGGCGCGTCGACGGCGTGGGTCTTCTCGCAGAAGACGTGCTTGCCGGCGTCGACCGCCGCCTTCAGGTAGATCGGCGAAAAATGCGACGGCACGGCGATCAGCACGACATCAACGCCGCTTTCGAGCAAGGCGCGATACGACTGGAGGCCGACGAACCGGTGGTCTGCGTCGACGCTCACCTGGCCGGGCTTCGCCTCGGCTAAGCGCGGGAGGCTTTCCGCGATCCGCCACTCGAAAGCGTCGGCGACGGCGACCAGCCTGGCGCGGCGGTCGGCACTGATTGCATTGACCGCCGCGCCGGTCCCCCGCCCGCCGCAGCCGATCAGGCCGACCTTCAAAATGTCGTCGCCCGAAGCATGGGCCGCGCGCCCGATGTCGAGGCAAACCGCCGCGGCAGTCAGGCCACTGGCGGCTTCGAGAAATTGGCGTCTTGAGGCCGGCGCGCCGGCCGCCGAACCGTGGCGGGGTGTCATCAGTCGCCTCCCGTAGGACGGGTCTCCAGGCCCGTCACCACATCAAACCCACCCGTAGGACGGGTCTCCAGGCCCGTCACCACATCAAACCCTCCCGTAGAACGGGTCTCCAGGCCCGTCACAATATCTTTTCGCTTGCCGTTGGCTGGGCGCTTCTCGGTTTCGCGCAACAGCGGCGGCCGGTCAGACAGCCTCGCGTCTCGCCCGCTTTGCGCCGGGCTACTGAGGGGTCGCTGTGGTTTGCGGATCCTCCTGCTCCGCGGGCGACACGTGGCCGACCGGGCTGGATTGCCAATCGACGCCGAGCATCAACACGTTGATGCCCGAGCCGATTCCCAGCAGGGCGACGTGGTCGTTGGGCTTGAGGTGGCCCCGTTCGACGCCGATGGCCGCCGCGGTGGGCAGGGCGACTGAGCCGGTATTGCCAAGCCGGCTGATCGTCGGATAGTCGATCGCCGGATCAAGGCCCAACGATTCGAAGAGCAGCTTCTGGTGTGCTCGGCCGACTTGATGGCAAAAGGTCTTGTCGATCTCCGACGCGTCCCAGTTGATTTCGGCGAGAAAATCGGCAAACGTCTCCTTGGCGGCGGCAACCCC
>JAMOAF010001172.1 GCA_023621895.1 Planctomycetota bacterium | reverse complement strand
AAGGTTCCGAGTCTGGTGCTGCGCGCTCTTGGTTGTTGGAAATTGAGCCTTGAACCTTGCCCCTTCATCCGCGTGGCTTGACGATCCGGGCAAGAAGTGTCCAAGCGGCCGCGCTGCAAGCCAACCCGGCCAGGTTCTCCAAGTAATCGAGCAATTCGACCGAACGCGATTTGACAAGCGTTTGCAGCGTCTCCGTCGCCAACGCGTAGACAACCAGCCAGGCTATGAGCCGGCGGGTTCCAAGCGGCAGCCGGCTGGCCAGTGCGAGCAGGCCGAGGAGGGCAAAAGCGCACAAGTGCACGCCGCGACCCTTGTCCGGACCGGGCAATTCCTTGATGCCGAGCAGAGCGAGCGGGTCCGGGGCCAGCAACAAGGCCGTGAGCAAGACCAGGTAGAAGACAAACACCACTCGGATGGGCCAGTGGAGATTCGGCATGGTTTGGCGATCTGCGCGGCGTTGGCATGGGAAAACAAGGAGAGGCATGCGCCGGTGCAGGAAACCGGCGCGTGCCCAGTGGAACGACTCCATTGTACCTCGTCCGCCCCGGGTGCGGCGTCTCCGTCCTCCCCCGGGAGAAGCGCGCGCTCGAAACCGGCCGTCTACAGACCGGTCAGCCCATTGTAGAAGCTCAGCGAGGCGCTGAAAGGCAGGACGCCGTAGATGCCGCGCGTGAACACCAGTTCGATGAAATCGGTCGTCTCGAGGATCGGTCCCTTGGGCACAATCACCACGTCGGAGTCTGACAGCCAGATTTCGCCCGCGGGACAGGAAGACTTGCCCCGCAGCGCCGGGCGGAGATTGACCATCGTCGCCGTCAGTCGCCAATCGTCTCCGCGCCGGAAGACGACGACCTGGTCGATCTGCGCGCCGTTGTTCCAGCTTCCCGCCAAGGCCAGCGCCTGGAGGAGGGTGGTCGGTCCGGTCATTTCGAAGCGGCCGGGCTGGCCCACCTCGCCGAGCACATAGACATACCGAGGCGCACGGACGACGAGCGCCGGAATCACTTCCACCCCCGGCACGACCGCCCGGTAGCGTTCGCAAAGCTCCGTCTGCGCTTCCCCCAGCGTCAGCCCCTGGACATAGACCGAACCGATCGCCGGCAAGGAGATTGTGCCCTCGGGCGTGACCTTCACCACCTGGCTCTGCCCGCCGAGACCCTGGCGGCGATCGACCGCCGCTCGAAGGTCTTCGAGCTTCGTGTCGACCTTGATCGGCGTGACGGTGATGGCCGGCGTCCGATACAGTCTCTTGTAGTCTTCCTCGACCCGCTGTTGCAACTGGGGCACGGTCAGCCCGGTGGCCTTGATCTGGCCGAGCATGCGGAGGGTGATCGTGCCGTCGGGCTGGACGATCAGGTTGCGGTCCAAGGTCTCGTCGGTCATCGATTCCACGCGGATTTCATCACCCACGTTGATCCGGTACGGCTCCGGCCGTTCCTCGCGGGTCAATCGGTAGACAAGGTCCAACTGATCGTCGACGCGGAGACGATAATCGCCCACGTGCGGCGCGCGGTCGCGTCCGACGTATTCCCCTTGAGCGTAGGCATTCCAGGCCATTGCCCGGTTCGATTCCCAGCCGCCCGACACGGACCAGTCGCCCGAAGGCCGTCTCCCGCCGACCGGATTGGCAGGGGGATACCCCAGCGCCTGGCAGGGTTTGATCGCCGGATCGGCAACAGCCACCCGCTGCCGCTCGGGGCCGATCGGCTCATGCGGCCGGGCAATTTCCTGCCCGCACAAGACCGCCAGGAGGGCCGCGGCCGCCACCCCGATCGGGAAAATGCGGGGCCAACCAGCCTCTTCCCGCGATCGCAACATGCCCGTGGATAACCCGTTCCTTGACACCTTCGTCTCTCCTAAATCGGCCCGGCTCTTGGAGGCCGGCCGGGCGTCTGAACGCTACCGCATGTTCGCGTCGTTCGGGCCCGCCGCTTGGATTGTTGCGGGCGCGCCGTTCTCGTCTCCGGCCGATGCGGCCGCTTGGCTCGCAAAGCGTTCCGGTTCGACCCATTCCACGCGGACCCGACTATCCGCCAAACGGTCGCGCCGCCGTTGCCGCTGGCTGTCAAGAGCGATGGCCTCGGTGGCTGCATGGTAGGCGGCGTCCATGATTCCCAATTGCTCGCAGGTCAGGGCCAGGTTGCGCCAAGCCTCGGCGGTCGGCTTGGCGGCCACGCTATGTTCGAACGCTGCCTTGGCCTCCTGGTGCCGGCCGGCGCGAGCGAGAAGGACTCCCAGCTCATTGGAGGCGATGTAGTTCCGCGGCGCGACGATCAAGGCGGCCTGGAAGAAAGCCATCGCCTTGGGCTCCGCCGCCACAACCGGCTCGACCGGCTGATCGGCCATGACGACGTGGAGCTTGCCAAGGAATTGCAGGGCAACGGAACCGGCGATTTCATTGCCGGCCCCGGCGGCCAGTCGCGCCTGGGCGTAGTCGAAATACCGGCGCAACGCTTCCAGTGGGGATACGCTTCGGGCATCGGCTCCGTGGAGGATCGGGGTGGTGTGCGCCCCGGCGATCATCGCCACGTCCAGGTCAGCCTCCAATCGGCTGGCCTTGGGCAGGAAATCACCCGCCTCGTTCATCGCCCGAAGGCCCGCGGCCAGGGCCTCGCCATGCTCGGTCGTCTGATTCTGGGCATCCAGTCCCTGGGCGATCAAACGCAATGCACGGATGAACTCGAGCCGGGCGGAGAAAACCGCCTTGCGCGCGGCCAGCTCACAGCCGCGCCGCGTGTGCCGGTCGGCCTGCCGCGCGATCAGTTCCAGGTCCCACGAACGCGGGGCCGCCTCGGCTCGGTCGCCCCGCGCGGAGCACTCAGCGCCCTCCACAAGGTGATTTGCAGGACTGGCCTCGAGCAGAGACGGCTCGGGCTGACACACGGGGGGTAAGCCCAACGGAGGCAACGGGAGAAGCGGTCGTTGGCGACCGTCCGGCACGATGACCAGTGGGAGAGGCTCCGGCGCCACGCAGTCACCGTGCGGAGCGGAGTCCTCGCTTGGACCAACCGCGAGATTGTCCGGTCGATCCGCGGCGCTCTCCACCGGCAACCGACCGGCGTTGCTTTGCCGGTCGGTCTGATCGGCATCGAGCAGCACCGGTGCGGTTTCCGGCGAAGCCGGGCAAAGCCTCGCAGCCTCCTCCCTACTTGCCTGCCGAGCCGCCGGCGGCAATTCCGCCCGCCCGCCTGCCGTGGGAAGCAGCAGACCCGGCACGAGAGCGGTCGGCAACGGAGGGTTTGCAGCGGAGCGCTTTTGGCCGTGTTCGGGCGGCGAGCGCTTCGCTGCGGCTACGCGGCAATGCCCGGCAGCGGGAGGGTGATTCGCGTGCGGCGATTGCAGCGTCCCGTCGGCCAGGGCCAAAATCGCAATGGTCCCGACAAAACTCAGGGCAATCGTGAACCACGGTGGTAGTCGATCGAGAAAGCGACCCATGGATCTTCCATGACCAGTTGTTCACTCTGCGCCGAAGCACACAGTCCAATTAATCTCCATCGTTGTGACCGATCGACCGCTCGTTCCACGAACAATGAGCAAAACCCATTCGGCGAGCCCTAGCGGCGCCGGCCGACGCGCAACAGCCCGCACAAGCCTTTCTTGCCGCCCGGAGCATTCCACATCCCTCGCAGATTCGCTTCAGACGACGCGGGACTTGCCCGCACTGCGACTGCTACAAACGGACCATCGAAAAACAGGCCGTCGGCCGGCGCCTGGCCGAGCGGCGTGCCGCCGGACCTGGCGAGATCGGACAACCGGCGACCGTTTCCCCTCCCTGTCCGGATCGGGCGGGCCGCCATAAAATGGCGGACATGGCCGCTTCCGATATCGTTGTAAAGGGCGCTCGCGAACACAATCTCCAAAACGTCGATCTCGTTTTGCCGAGAAATCGGCTGATTTGTCTCACCGGAGTGAGCGGATCGGGCAAGAGCTCACTCGCCTTCGACACGCTCTACGCCGAGGGCCAGCGGCGCTATGTCGAGAGCCTGTCGAGCTTTGCGCGGCAATTCCTCGGCCAGATGCCCAAGCCGGACGTCGACGGGATCGACGGCCTGAGCCCCTCGATTTCGATCTCGCAAAAGACGACCGGCCAGAGCCCACGCTCGACCGTCGGCACGATCACGGAAATCTACGACTACCTGCGGATTCTCTACGCCCGGGTCGGCAAAGGGCACTGCCCGGACTGCGGCCGGCCCGTGACCGCGCAGACCCGCCAGCAAATTTTAAGCCAAATACACGCCGTTGCCGAGGGCTCGCGGCTGTTCGTCATGGCCCCCCTGGTTCGCCGGCAGAAAGGCGAATACCGCGAGCTGTTCGATGATCTCGTCAGGCAGGGATTCGTCCGGGCGAGGGTCGACGGCCGAGTGATCCGGCTCACCGACGAGCAGCATCTCGACCGCCAGATGCGCCACGACATCGACGTGGTCGTCGACCGCGTGGTGGTCAACCCGGCGTCGCGAGGGCGGCTCGCCGAGGCGGTGGAACTGGCGCTGAAGATCGGGTCCGGCAACATGGTGGTGGCCTCGGAGGACGGCGACGGTTTGGAGATTCCCCTTTCGGCCCACTACGCCTGCACGCATTGCCAGGTGAGTTTCGAACCGCCGAGCCCCCAATTGTTCAGCTTCAACAGCCCTCAAGGGATGTGCCTGGAGTGCAACGGGCTGGGGGAAATCTACACGTTCGATCCCGCCCGGCTGGTCCCCGATCCGGGCAAGTCGTTCCAGCAGGGCTGCATCGAGCTGATCGGAAACTGGAGAGACCTCGGCCGCTGGCGGCGGCACATCTACGGCGGAGTGGCCGAGACGCTCGAACGGTTGCACGGATTGGAGGCGGGCACGATCCTGGAAACGGCCTGGGAAGAGCTCGATCCGAAGTTCCAGAACGCCCTCTTGTGGGGCACCGGCGACCAGCACATCACCTACACCTGGCGAGGCGGCGCGCATGGGCACAAATGGGGAGGCAAGTTCGAGGGGATCATCCCCAGGCTGCTCTCCCAGTACAAGTCTTCGAACAGCCGTCTCCAGCGCCGCGGCCTGGAAAAATTCATGAATGTCGTCCCTTGCGGGTTCTGCGAGGGCCAGCGGCTGAACCGCCAGGCTCGGTCCGTCAACCTGACGACCGCCGCGCCCGATTTTGAAGGCCGCCAGCGGACGCTGCCCGAGGTTTGCGCGCTGCCAATCTCCGAGGCGGAGCGGTTCTTCGCCCAACTGGAACTCGGCCCGACCGACCAGGCGATCGCGGCCGAGGCGATCAAGGAGGTCCGCGGACGCCTGCGGTTCCTGGCCAACGTGGGCCTTGAATACCTCACGCTCGACCGGACGGCGCCGACGCTTTCGGGCGGTGAAATGCAGCGCATCCGCCTGGCCGGCCAGATCGGCTGCGGGCTGGTCGGCGTGCTCTATATTCTCGACGAGCCCTCGATCGGCCTCCATGCCCGCGACAACGACCGCCTGCTCGAAACCCTCGGCCGGCTCCGGGACCAGGGCAACACGGTTGTCGTCGTCGAGCACGACGAAGACACGATGCGCGCCGCCGACCACGTGGTCGACTTCGGGCCCGGGCCGGGGGTCCGCGGCGGCAAGGTGGTGGCGTCCGGCCCGCTCGAGGAGATTGTCAAGCAGCCGGAGAGCCTGACCGGCCAGTTCCTTTCGGGCAGCCGGAAGATCGAGATTCCCGCCCAGCGCCGCGAGCGGAGCGGCCAGTGGCTCGCCGTCCGCGGCGCCGCGCACAACAATCTCAAGAACACGGACGTCGAGATTCCGCTCGGCGCGCTTGTGTGCGTGACCGGCGTTTCCGGGTCGGGCAAGAGCTCGCTTGTCAACGACATCCTCGTCGAGGCCCTCCGCCGCGACCTGAACGGGGGAATCGGCGCGCCCGGAAAGCACCGGGCGATCGAAGGGCTCGAATACCTCGACAAGATGATCGCAATCGACCAGTCGCCGATCGGCCGCACGCCCCGGTCGAACCCGGCCACGTACATCAAGGTCCTTGACGACATCCGGCTGCTCTACACGCAACTGCCCGACGCGAAAACCCGCGGATACAAGCCCGGCCGCTTCAGTTTCAACGTTGCCGGCGGGCGCTGCGAGGCTTGCGAGGGGAACGGGTCGAACCGGCTTGAAATGGACTTCCTGGCCGATATCTGGGTGACCTGCCCGGTGTGCGAAGGGCACCGCTTCAACCACGAGACGCTGCAAGTCCGCTACAAGGGAAAATCGATCGCCCAGGTCCTCGACATGGATGTCCAGCAGGCCCTGGAGCATTTCCAGAACATTCCCAAAATCCGCCACAAGCTCCAGACGCTCCACGACGTGGGGCTCGACTACCTCAAGCTTGGCCAGCCCTCGCCGACGCTCTCCGGCGGCGAGGCCCAGCGGATCAAGCTCGCCCGTGAACTGATCAAGATCAGCACCGGGCGGACTCTCTACCTGCTCGACGAGCCGACAACCGGTTTGCACTTCGCCGACATCGAGCTGCTGCTCAGGGTGCTGCACGACTTTGTCGACGCCGGCAACACCGTGCTGGTCGTCGAGCACAACATGGAGGTCATCAAGACGGCCGATTGGATCATCGACCTCGGGCCCGAAGGGGGCGAGGATGGGGGGCGGCTGGTCGCCGCGGGCACGCCGGAAGAGGTCGCTCGAACCGAGGGCTCCCACACCGGCCTGGCGCTGCGGGCGGTGCTCGGGATCGGCAGCCGGCAAAGGCGCGCCGCGGCCGCGCCCGCATCGCATATTCAGCCGGCCACCGCGATCAAGCTCCGCGGGGCGTGCCAGCATAACCTCAAGAATCTCGACGTCGAAATCCCCCGCGACCGGATGACCGTCTGCTGCGGCCCAAGCGGTTCGGGAAAGACCTCGCTGGCGATGGACACCGTCTACGCCGAGGGGCAGCGGCGCTATGTGGAGAGCCTCAGCGCCTACGCCCGGCAGTTCGTCGGCCAGATGCAGAAGCCGAAGCTCGAGCACATCGAGGGCCTTTCGCCGGCGATTGCCATCGAACAGAAGCACGCCGGGCATTCACCCCGCTCGACGGTCGGCACCGTGACGGAAATCTACGACTACCTGCGAATCCTCATGGCCCGCCTCGGCCAGCCCTACTGCCCCGAGTGCGATCTGCCGATCGGCACCCAGTCGACCGACGAGATCGTCGCCAAGGTGATGACGCATCCGGCGGGCACGGCGGCCTTCCTGATGGCGCCGGTCGAGGTGCTTGTCGGCCAGCGGTACGAAACCCTCTGGGAAGAGATGCGTGCCTCGGGCTACGTCCGCGTGCGGATCGACGGCCAGGTTCATGCCCTCGACGCGGTTCCCGACATCGATCGGCGGCGGCGCCACCGGGTTGAGGTAGTTGTCGACCGCGTTGTGATTTGCCCCGACAGCCGGGGGCGAATCGCCGAGGGGATCGAAAACGCCCTCGCCCTGGGCAAGGGAGTGCTCCACGTGGCCTTTCCCGACCGCGAGTTGCCTGAATCCGAGTGGCCGCTGAAGGTCTACAGCCAGCACTTCGCCTGCGATCGTTGCGGGCGGTCGTTCGAGCCTCTCTCGCCACACCATTTCTCCTTCAACAGCGCGCTCGGCTGGTGCCCGGCCTGCGAAGGGCTCGGCGTGCAGACCGGCGCCGACCCGGCCGCGCTGCTGAAGAGCCCCAAGGCAACGTTGGCCGAGGGGGCCGTGGCCATCTGGCCATCGCCCCAGGGACGGCTGTTCCCGCTCGTGCTCGCCGCGCTGGCCAGATCGGCCGGGATTCCGCTCGACGTGCCCTTCGACCAATTGGGCGCCAAGCACCGGCGGCTGATCATGCACGGGGCGGGCGACCGCTGGTTCGACGTCTATCCCTCCGACTCCCCCGCGGCGAGCGCCGAATCAGCCGCCCCGGCCGTTGGTGGCCGCGAAAAGGGCCGGCCGTTGCTGCGGTTTCAATACAAGGGCCTGTACCCCGCCCTGGACGAAGCCAGCCGGATTTCCCCTTCTTTCCGCGCGCGGCTCGAGCACCTGGTGGGGGAAGTCGAATGCTCGATGTGCAACGGCAGCCGGCTCCGCGACGACGCGGCGGCCGTCCAACTCCGCAATCGGACGATCGACGAGCTGTGCCGCATGCCGCTGGGCAAATTGCTCGGTTGGTTCCAGGCATGGAAGCCAGAGGCCGCCGAGCGGCAGATCGCCGGCGAATTGATTCGCGAGGTGCAGAGCCGGCTCCAGTTCCTCGTCGACGTGGGGCTTGAGTATCTGACGCTGGCCCGCCCCGCCCCTTCGCTTTCCGGCGGCGAGATGCAGCGAATCCGCCTGGCGGCCCAGGTCGGCAGCGGGCTCTGCGGCGTGCTCTACGTGCTCGACGAGCCGACGATCGGGCTCCATCCGCGGGACAATCGGCGGCTGATCGCGGCGCTGAAGAAGCTCCGCGACCTGGGCAACACGCTGCTGGTCGTCGAGCACGACCGGGAGGTGGTCGCCAGCGCCGACAAGTTGCTCGATTTCGGGCCGGCGGCCGGCCGCTTCGGCGGAGAAATCGTCGCCCAGGGAACGCCCGCGGCCGTCGCCCGGATCGGCGCGAGCGTGACCGGGCCGTACTTGTCCGGGAAGAAGGCGATCCCCGTGCCGAGCAATCGCCGCATGGCGGGGGCCGCCAAGGGCGGGAAGGCCCAGGCGGCGGCGCCGGGCGGCTGGCTCGAAGTCGTCGGCGCCCGGCACAACAACCTGAAAGACGTCCACGCGCGGATTCCCTTGGGCACGTTCACGGTGGTCACCGGTCCGAGCGGGAGCGGCAAGAGCTCGCTGGTCGACGACGTTCTGTACGGCGCATTGGCCCGGCTCCTGCACCGCGCTCGAACGTCGCCGGGCGCCCACGATGCGATTCGCGGGCTCGAGTCGGTGAACAAGGTGATCCGCGTCGATCAGCAGGCCCTGGGCCAGACGCCGACTTCGAACCCGGCGACGTTCACGGGGGTGTTCGACCAGATCCGAGCGCTGTTCGCCCAGTTGCCGGAGGCCAAGCTGCGGGGCTTTTCACCCCGGCGATTCAGCTTCAACGTGGCCGGCGGCCGCTGCGAGAAATGCGAGGGCGCGGGGCAGCTCAGGATCGAGATGCACTTCCTGCCCGACGTCTGGGTGGAGTGCGACGCCTGCCGCGGCCAGCGCTACGAGCCGGAGACCCTGGCCGTGAAGTTCCACGGCCAGTCGATCGCCGACATCCTCGACATGTCGTGCGCGCAAGCGCTCGACCTGTTTCAAAACATCCCCAAGGTCCGCCGCGTCCTCCAGACCCTCTGCGACGTGGGGCTCGACTATGTCAAGCTCGGGCAATCGGCGCCGACGCTCTCCGGCGGCGAAGCGCAGCGGGTGAAGCTGGCGGCTGAACTGGGGCGGCCCGACACTGGCCGGACGCTCTACCTGCTCGACGAGCCGACGACGGGGCTGCACTTCGACGACCTGGCCAAGCTGCTCGACGTGCTCAATCGGCTGGTCGACCTGGGCAACACGGTGGTGGTCATCGAGCACAATCTCGACGTGATCAAGACCGCCGACTGGGTGATCGACATGGGGCCGGAGGCGGGCGACGAGGGGGGCTATATCGTCGCCGCGGGAACGCCCGAAGAGGTCGCCGCGCACGCCCGCAAGGCGCGCCGCGCGCGGGGGTCGAAATCGCCGGCGGCGGCGCCGCCGCCGTTGCGGAGCCACACCGGCGAGGCGCTCGGCCCGGTGCTCAAGGCGGGGCCGTATGCCGAGCGAAAAGTCTACGACTTTGCCGCCGCCGAGGAGCGGCTCGCCGGCGACCTCGACATCAACCAGATCGGCGGCGACGCGCGGATGCCGTGGGAGATCGACGGCCGCCGCTGGCACACGCGCGATCGCGTCGGCCGCAACGGCCGCCCGGCCCGCTGGGACGGCCGCATCCTGGCCGACGTGGTCGATCGCATCCAGGAGTCGGACCATTTCAGCCAGACCAATTGGAACGACCGCAGCGTGGTGGAAATCCGCGGGAAGAAGAAGTCCGACGGCTGGTTCTTTCACGCGATCACGGGCGAAGAGTGGCTCTTGAAGATGAAGTTCCGCACGACCCGGGGCACGTTCAAGCGGGAGGAGATCGTCGCCCAGCTCAACCTGAAACCGCTCAACGAGATGCCCGACCTGCCGCTCTACGGAACCGAGCCGCGGACCCGGTGCAAAAACCTCCGCGGCCCCTGGCAGGAGATCGAGCTGCGGGTCCACAGTTATGACGAGATCGACCGCCCCGAGTTTCGCAAGTTCGTCGACGAGGCGATTGCCGGTTTCGCGAAGTTCGCCCAGCGGGCCCAGGCGAACCCCGAGGACATCATGCCCTGGAAGGTGCTGGGACGGCGCTGGCACTACACGCGGCGTGGATTTCCCGGCGGCAAGGTGCGCTGGCCGAACGAGGTTCTCCAGCGATTGGAGGAAATGCTCGTTGAAACCGCGCCCAAAGCGCAGGCCCTCTGGAACAACAAGGTCCTCGTGCCTTTCTACCTCAAAGAGCAGAAGGAGCCGTGGGCGACCTTGCTGACGAAGAAGCCCGACGCCGTCCACCTCGTGCTCGCCGGTCCGAAAGGGCGCTTCACCCTCGGCCAGGTGCGGAAGCTTGGACACGAGCCGGAACTCGACGCCCAGCGGCCGGAGTGCGACCAGATCCGCTTGAAATTCCGCTCGCTCGAGGACGTGGAACGCGGCCGGCTGGCCGAGTTCCTCGGCCGGCACCGGGCCGCGGTGACTGAGAATGGGAGGCAGGAGGGGGAATGACGAATGTCGAAAAGCGAATGTCGAGAGAATGACGAATGTCGAAAAACAAATGTCGAAAGAATGACGAATGTTTGAATGACGAGGTGAGGTGAACGCTGCCAAGCTGGAAGTTGGGAACGAGATGGTGTGAAAGACTGAACCCTGAACCCGGAACCAGCGAAGCGCTCTGGTCGGACCAAGGCGCCGCGCTCGGCGAGCGGCACCGGCTGGCCGGGCTTCAGGACCTGGAGGGGGGCGCGGTGTTTGCCGACGTGCGAGCGGCCTGGAACGCGCTCGGGCTGGCGTTCTCCGTGCACGTTCAAGGCAAGAAGACGTCTCCGTGGTGCCGGATCAACCGCATCGACGACAGCGATTCCTTCCAGCTCTGGATCGACACGCGCGACGTGCACAACGTGCACCGGGCCTCGAGGTTCTGCCACTGGTTCATCGCATTGCCGTTTGGCGGCGGCGGCCGGGCGGATCAACCGCTGGTGCAGTGGATGCCGATCCCGCGGGCGCGCGACAACCCCGGCGCGATCGCCGAAGGCCTGCTGCAAGCCCGCAGCGAGAGACTCCCCGGCGGCTACCGGCTCGACGTGCTCCTGCCGGCCGCGTCGTTGACCGGGTACGAGCCTGCCGAGCATCCCCGCCTGGGATTCACCTACGCGGTGATCGACCGCGAGCTTGGGGAACAGACGCTCTCGGCCGGGGCTCCCCTGCCCTACCGCGAGGACCCCAGCCTCTGGGCGACGCTCGAGCTGGTCGACCCTAAACGTAAATGATCTGCTCGCGGCTTGGCCCGACGGAGACGTGGGAGATGGGGACCCCGACCGACGACTCGATGAAATCGAGATAGTCGCGGGCCTCTCGGGGGAGCTGCTCCAACCTCCGGGCTTCGGTAATGGGAACGCCCCATCCGAGCATTTCTTCGAGAACCGGCTCCGCCCGCTTCAGCGCATGGAAGACGGGGAATTCGTCCGTCTCGTCGTCCCCGACGCGGTAGCGGGTGCAGACGCGGAGCGTCTCCACGCAGGAGAGCACGTCGAGCAGGGTGACGCAGAGCGAAGTGGCGCCCTGGATCATCGCGCCGTGGCGCGTGGCCACCGCGTCGAACCAGCCGATCCGCCGCGGCCTGCCGGTGGCGGCGCCGTATTCCTTGCCGACCTGGCGGATGCGGTCCGCCTGTTCGCCAAAAATCTCGGTCACGAACGGCCCGTCGCCAACACACGTGCTGTAGGCCTTGACAATCCCCAACACCTTTTCGATCGCCGCCGGCGGGACTCCGGCGCCGACGCTGGCGAACCCGGCGATCGGATTGGACGAAGTTGTGTAGGGGTAGATGCCCCAATCCAGGTCGCGCAGTGTGCCGAGTTGGCCCTCGACGAGAACCTGTTTGCCTTCGGCCAGCAGCCCGCGAATCGTCGGCACCGGGTTGGCGATGTATGGGGCGAGCCTCTCGATCAGGGGGCGGAGATACTCAAGCGTCTCGTCAACGGTCGCCTCCGCGTGACCGAGGCCGCGGAAGAAGATGTTGGCAAACTCGACCGCCGCTTCGAGGCGATCGCGAAGCTCGGCTTCCGGGGCCAATAGCTCGCCGACCTGCAAACCAACCTTGGCTGCCTTGAACTGGTACGCCTGGGCGATGCCCCGCTTGGTCGAGCCGTACTTGAGCATCTTCGGCGAGCGGTCGAGGGCCTCTTCGATCTGCCGGTGGATCGGCAGGACCACGTGGGCCCGGTCGGAAATGATCAACCGCCCGGTCTCCGCCACGGAACGCTTCAGCTTGTCCAGCTCCTCGGCCAGCCGCTTCGGGTCGACAACCACCCCCGTACCGATGATGTTCACCGTGTGCGGCGAGAGCATGCCGGACGGAAGCAGGTGGAAAACGAATTTTCCGAGGTCGTTGATGATCGTGTGGCCCGCGTTGGCCCCGCCCTGGAACCTGACCACGGCGTCCGCCTCGGCAGCCAGCAGGTCGACCATCCGACCTTTTCCTTCGTCTCCCCATTGAGTTCCGACAATTGCAGTCGCGGGCATGGCGCTTCCTGTTCCCGACCCCGGTAGATATCAGGCAAAGCCATTGATTGTGGCAGCTATCACCCCGGCTGTCAAGGATTTATGCCCACCCACCGGAGGGGACTGGCGTCGCAGGAGAGGGCGAAGACGAGCGGCGGCGGCGCTACTACGAAGCGCAAGGAGGCGGTTTGTAGGACGGGTCTCCAGGCCCGTCTTTGCGCCTCGATGCGGCGCGTAGGACTGGTCTCCAGGCCCGTCTTGCGCCTCCATGCGGCGTGTAGGACGGGTCTCCAGGCCCGTCGAAGCTCCCTCACGTCCGGCGCGCGCGGGGATTGGATTGGTCGCGAGATATGGAAGAATGGCAAGGTTCAAAATCCAAGGTTCAAGCGCCAAATTCCCCCAGTTCGGCGCTCCCGGCGAGCGGCCCAGTCTTCATTTGGTGATTGGGAATTGAACCTTGCCGGAAGAAAGCGGGCCTGGAGACCCGCCCTACGGAAGGAGACGGGCCTGGAGACCCGCCCTGGGGAAGAAAGCGGGCCTGGAGACCCGCCCTGGGGAAGAAAGCGGGCCTGGAGACCCGCTCTACGGAAGGAGACGGGCCTGGAGACCCGCCCCACGATCGGTGTTGGGGGCGACATCTCCGAAAAAGATCGGCACAATCGGCAGATCTTTCCCAATCCGCCAATTCGGTTTTAGTGCCGGGGCATCCTGAGCCGATTCTTCTTGGTGCGGTCAATGGAAGGGCCAGCTTTTCTTTGTCACGGAGGAACCGAAGTGGGGAGGTTCTTGGTTTCGATTTCGATCTTCGCGGTCTTGCTGGCGCCGGGGCTGGCTGGGGCCGGCGAGCCCGCTTCGTCGTCGTGGACCGGACCGTCCGAACCGTCGGCCGTGGGGAAGATCTCCGCGTCGATCAAGAGCGGATTCAGCAAGCTGACCGGCGCACTGACACCGCAGATGACGACCGAGCAGGCCCCCGATCCGATCTCGCTTTCGGTGCCGGCCCGGCCGAGTCCGGAACTCCACCTTTCGGTGGGCAAGATGGCGGACGAGGGGGGCAATTCGGAGAAGGCGGAGCATCACTACCAGGAAGCCCTCAAGCTCGACGGCAAGCACTTCGAGACGCTGATCGCCTACGCGCACCTGTTCGACCGGCAAGAGAAGCTTGAGGAGGCGATGGAACTCTATCGCCGAGCGGTCCTGGCAAAACCGACCAGCGCGGTCGCGCACAACGATCTGGGCATCTGCTACGCCCGCCGCGGCATGTTGCCCGAAGCGCTGGAATCGCTCGGCAAGGCGATCCAGTTGCAGCCTAAACAGCCCCTCTATCGCAACAACGCGGCCACCGTGCTGGTTGAAATGAAGCGCGTTGACGAGGCATTTTCGCACCTTAGGGCCGTCCACCCCGAAGCGATCGCCTGCTACAACATGGGTTACCTGCTGCACAAGGCGGGCGACACCCAGACGGCGGCGCGGATGTTTGCCGAAGCGGCAGCCAAGGACCCGTCGCTCAAGGAGGCGCGGGCCTGGGCCGAGCGGCTGCGGACGGCGGATGGGCAGCGCAGAGACTCGGCCGCCCGCATCGCCCGGCGTCCGGCCGATCCGCCGTTGGCAGTGCCTCCGCCGGGCAGTTCCGCGCCGATGCCGCCCAGCGTTGGAGTATCCACCGGCGGCGGCAACCCGGCCCTCCTTGGCATTTCGCCTCGGACCGGCGCCGTCGCCGCGCCGCCGCTGCAACCGCTCCCGCCCGCCGCCGCCAGCTATCGCCGCTAGGCGCGGATTATCGGTTAGCGCATCTCGTCCTGAACCGGCACTCCAGGCGCCGGGCGCCCTTCCGCCTCGGCCTCCTGGTGCGTCTTCCGCACGAACACCTCGCGGGTCTTCTTATTCCACCACACCGTGCGGAATTTCAGCCGGTGCTCCCCGTGGCAATCGGTGCAGACGAGCTTGTCCGGATCGGTCTTCGAAAGGCCGCGCTCTTGCCATAGTGCAATCACCTTGTGCGCCGGCGCGTCGTGCGTCTCGTGGCACTTGGCGCATCCCGGGGCGATCTGGTCGGGGCCGTACATGACATCGGGCGGCGTGACGTTGTCCTCGTCGTTGCGGTGGTCGTACGAGGGGCCGTGGCAGTCGATGCAGCCAACCTTCTCCTTGGCGTGCGCGCGCACCAGGGGCTCTCCGTCGTAGTTGCCATGGCAAACGTAGCAAGCGCCGTTGTCGACCTGGGGCGTCTCCGCCCGCTTCTCCGCCTTCGGAATCTCCTCGTGGAGAAGGTCTTCGATCGATAGCGGCGGCGCGGCCGCGGTCGCCCACTCGAGGCACGCCAGCAGCGCCGCCACCCCGGCCCCGAGGGCCAGGATACCCATCAGCCAGGAAGCTCGCTTGATCATTCAGACGGTATTCCAGTCGTTCAGCCAGCGGTAATGGTAAGGGAGATTGGCGAAGGCCCGATCGGTGGCCGCGTCCAATTCCGCCTGCTCCTTCTCGTCGAGCGCCCGGCGGAGCAGAACGGCCTTGGCCACGTTGTCGACCTGCTCGGCAGTGATGATGCCGGGAATCGGAGCGGTGATCACCGGGTTGGTGAGGATCGCGCGGATCGTGTTGCGCGCCAATCGATCGTCCTCTTCCTGGTGCGGATTGCCGGGCGAGCTGTCGCCCTTGAAGAGCGATCCGCTGGTGAACGGCTTGATGCCGAACCAGGCGACGTCAGACTGCCGCATCGCGTACCAGAGGCTGTTCTCCCAGCCGCCGCCTTCGATCTTCTGAACGTTTGCCGCGTCGCCCTCGGCTTCCATCTCCACCTTCGCGCCGGTCATCTTGGTCTTGGCGGTGTAGGGGGTGACGACGACTTCCAGCTCCTTCGGAGCGGCCTGGATCCATTTCTTGATATGGGGGCGGTCGTGGGAGGAAATTCCGGTGAAGCGGGCGCGGCCCGTCTTCTTCGCCCAGGCCAGCGCCTCGATCATTTCCTCCATCTGCTGGTCGGTGTGCTGGCTGCTCTGCTCATAGCAGGTGATCCGCCAAATATCCACGTACTCCAGGCCGGTCTCCTTCAGGCCGTTGTCCATCGCCTGCTTGAGCATCTTCGTGATCCAGCCGGGCGGCTTCGGTTTGCCCTCCTTCTGGGCGTTTGCCATTTCGCTGCTCAGCGACCGCATCTCCTCCTGGTACCAGGAGAAACCCAGGTACATCTTGTCGCGGCGGCCTTCCAGGGCCTTGGCGTACATGATCACCTCCTGCTTCGTGCAGGCGTCGATGTAGTTGATTCCGCGCTCGATGCATTGAGAGACGACGTCGCGGCGGTTCTTGGCGAACTCCGCGCTCGAGAGATCGGCCCCCAGCCAGCTCTGCCCCTGGAAAAGCCCGGGGACAACGGCGTTCACGCGCTTCCAGTGCCCGCCCAGGCAGACGGCCGAAAACATCAACTCCGTCTTGCCGCCGCGGCGGTACTCCATCTGCTCGTTGTAGTTCAGGATTCCCTCGGTCTTCGCGCCGGTCGAGTTGCCCGCAAACACGGTCCGGGTTGGAATCAACCCTCCAGCAACGCCCGCGGCCGCAACGGCCGCACCGGTCTGAACAAATTGACGCCGCGTCAATCGATGCCCCGACATGCCGTGACTCCTTCGATAGGGCCAGAGAACGGCTCGACGCCGATTTCCCGTTGCCTGGCGCAAGCGGCGCCGGGCAACGAACGGCCGAGACAATTCCTGACGGGATGGTGAATCGTAAGGCGGGAGAAAACTCGTCCTCCGCGGGCGCCCGTCCGGTAGAGCCATACGACTCCGCGCCAAACCGGCGCCGCGACCTGCGCCAATACTAGTTGCCGGAAAATACCGCTGTCAAGAGACACGTCCATCCAGCGGTCCCCCGCTTCCCCCCCTGTGGCGCCGGAGCACAACTCAGGACTTCTTCTGTACAAACAGGTTCAGGCGAATGGTTCGTCCTTGCAGCATGTTCACGCTGCCGGAACCCGAGATGATCTGGTGGGCCGACAGCGCGGGAACCTGATTTTGAGGGGGATTTGCCGCCTTGTTGCCCCCGTCACGATCCGAGCGGTTCTGATCGGACTGCGAATCCATTGTGTGGCCTCCTCTACATTCATTGATAAAGACGGAAAAACGCTGAACTCTTTACGCCTTCAAACTTCTCAAGTGTCACGCCACGGCGTACCAGTGTAGCCGCAGCCGATGACATCGGATACGGCTCGGCGTAGACAATTCTTCTGATGCCGACCTCCGCTATCTTATTTGCACAGAGGTTGCAGGGAAAC